>NZ_JAVKPV010000018.1:0-51132 GCF_040981075.1 Kocuria sp. CPCC 205263
CCCCCGCTGCAGGACCTCACCGAGACCGACCTCGCCGACCTCACCGCCCTCATCGACGCCCTCCCCACCGGAGCTGACCAGGGCGATCGCCCGGGCCGGCACGCCGTCCCGGCCGCCGGCTGATCCGCCCGGCGCGGGCGCGCGGCTCAGGCCGCGGGCAGCAGCTCCGCCCGGTCGACGACGTCCAGGCCGTGGGCCTCGCCGACCGAGCGGTGCGTCACGTGGCCGGCCATCGTGTTGAGCCCGGCGGCCAGCGCGGGATCGGCGGCCAGCGCCGCCGCCACGCCACGGTCGGCGAGGGCGGTCACGTAGCGCAGCGTCACGTTGGTCAGGGCGTAGGTGGAGGTGTTGGGCACCGCGCCCGGCATGTTGGCCACGCAGTAGAACAGGGTGTCGTGCACCGGGAAGACCGGGTCCTGGTGGGTGGTGGGACGGCTGTCCTCGAAGCATCCGCCCTGGTCCACGGCGATGTCCACCAGGACGCTGCCCGGCTTCATCCGCCGGACCATCTCGTGGGTGACCAGCTTCGGGGCCCGGGCGCCGGGCACCAGCACCGAACCGACCACCAGGTCCGCCTCGGTCACCGCGCGCTCCACCTCGTAGGCGTTGGAGGCGACGGTCCGCAGCCGCCCGGCGTACCGGTCGTCCAGGGCGCGCAATCGGTCCACGTCGATGTCCAGGATCGTGACCTCGGCGCCCAGGCCCACGGCCATGGCGGCCGCGTTGGTGCCGGCCACACCCGCGCCGATCACGGTCACCTGGGCGGGGCGGACCCCGGGCACGCCGCCGAGCAGGACGCCCTTGCCGCCGCCGGTGGCGGTCAGGGCCGAGGCCCCGGCCTGCACCGAGAGCCGGCCGGCCACCTCGCTCATCGGCGCCAGCAGGGGCAGCCGGCGGTCCGCGGTCTGCACGGTCTCGTAGGCGACGGCCGTGACCCCGGCGGCCAGCAGGGCGCGGGTGAGCTCCGGCTCCGCGGCCAGGTGCAGGTAGGTGAACAGGATCAGGCCCTCCCGGAACCGGTGGTACTCGGAGGCGATCGGCTCCTTGACCTTCAGCACCAGGTCCGCCCGGGCCCACAGCTCGTCCGGGTCCACCACGACCTCCGCGCCCGCGGCGGCGAAGTCCTCGTCCGCGAAGCCCGAGCCGAGGCCGGCACCGGCCTGCACGAGCACCCGGTGGCCGCGGCGGCGCAGCTCGTGCACGCCGGAGACCGTGATGGCCACCCGGTGCTCGCTGGTCTTCACTTCGGTGAGAACGGAGATGATCATCGAGGGCCTTCCGCAGAAAACATAGAATGGTTGTCACAAAACTACGATCCGTCACCGTTGCCGGGGCAGAAGTCGACGATCCTTCGGCAGTCGGGGCAGAACTGGACGAACCATGGAGAAGGTGACCCCGCCCACGCGGTCCGCTCCGCAGGATCGGCGGCCCCGGGACGAGCTGGACGATCTCGACCGGCGCCTGCTCGCGCTGCTGCGGGAGAACTCCCGGGCGACCAACCAGGCGCTCAGCGAGGCCCTCGGCGTGGCCCCGTCCACCTGTCTGGCCCGGATGAAGGGTCTGCAGCGCTCGGGCGTGATCCGCCGGTTCACGGTCGAGGTGGACCCCCGGGCGCTCGGGAGCACCATCGAGGCCCTCATCAGCGTGCGCCTGCGGCCGGGGGCCCGGCACCTGATGTCCGCGTTCGGCGAGGGGCTGAAGTCGGTGCCGGAGGTGTCCCAGTTCTTCTTCCTGGCGGGCTCGGACGACTTCCTGATCCACGTCACGGCGCGGGACACCGACCACATCCGCCAGTTCGTCCTCGAGCACCTGTCCTCCAACCAGGCGGTGGCGGCCACGCAGACCAGCCTGGTGTTCGAGCACGTCCAGGGGTCCGTGGAGCCCTGACCGCTCGCGAGACCCTCAGCCGCGACGGGGCGTCCCGGCCGCGGCGCCCTGCGCGCGGGCCCTGACGGCGGCGGCCGCGTCCTCGGCCACGAGGTCCGCGTTGATCGCCGCGGCCGCGCCGACCCCCGCCCCCGCCGCCGAGGAGACCATGGCCGAGAGGTCGCCGGCGTTGCCGGCCGCCCACACGCCGGGGATCCCGGTGCTGCCCATCGGGCCCGTGGCGATGAGCGCCCCCGCGGGGTGGTCGGTCAGGGTGCCGCCGAGCTGCTCGTACAGCCCGGCCCGGGCCGCGAACCGGGGCGCCACGACCATGGCGTCCACCGGGACCTCCTGCCCGTCGTCGAGGACCACGGCGCGCAGCACGTCCCCGTCGGTGCGCAGCCGCTGCACGGACCCCTCGACCACCCGGATCCCGAGGGCGGAGAGCTGCTCCCAGGCCTCGGGGCCGGGGTCGGGCATCCGGTGCGGGAAGAAGGTGACGTCCTCGCTGAGCTGCCGGAACAGCAGCGTCTGGTGGATGCTCATGGGTCCCGCGCCGAGCACGCCGATGCGCCGGCCGCGGACCTCCCACCCGTGGCAGTAGGGGCAGTGCAGCACGCTCCGCCCCCACAGCTCGGCCACGCCCGGCACGTCGGGCAGCTCGTCGACCAGCCCGGAGGCGAGCAGCAGCCGCCGCGCGCGCAGCACGCCGCCGCCGGCGAGACCGACCGTGAACCCCTCCTCGTCCGCCCGGGCTGTGACGGCGCGGTCCCGGACGATCTCCGCCCCGTACTGCTCCGCCTCCCGCCGGCCGGCTGCCAGCAGCTCGAGCGGCGGGACCCCCTCCCGGCCGAGCAGGTTGTGCGCGCCGCCGGCCGGGGCGTTGCGGGGTTCGCCCGCGTCCACCACGACCACCGAGCGCAGGGATCGTGCCAGGGCGACGGCGGCGCTCAGGCCGGCCGCACCGCCTCCGACGACGACGACGTCGTACGCGGAAATGCTGCTCATGGTCCGTGTCCTCTCGTGCTGGTGGTTCATGCCCGGTGCGCCGCCCAGACGATGCGTCCGGCGCGCAGCACCAGGTCCTTCCGGTGCAGGACCGCGCCGGGGGAGTCCTCGGTGAGCAGGTGCTCGAGGGTGAGCAGGTCGTCGGCGGCCAGCCGGCCGGCGAGGACCGGGAGGGCGCGGCGCAGCGAGAGGTGCGCCCAGCGGCCCGTGCCGGGCGGGGCCGGCCGCGCCTCGACGCCGAACCGGCGCCGCCCCGTCAGCCGGAAGCCGGCCTCCTCGAGGTGGGGTCCCCAGTCGGGGACGGCGTTCCAGTGCGCCCGGGCGAGGACCTCGTGGCAGCGGCGCTCCAGGCCCGGGCGGCCGATCCCGATGTCCTCGGGCAGGAACCGCGGCAGCGCGTCCATCTCCACGACCGCCAGGAGCCCGCCGGGGCGCATCCCGGCACGGAGCTCACGCAGCAGCCGGTCCGGCGCGGCGAGCTCGTGCAGCGAGGAGGCCGCCCAGGCGAGGTCGACCGCCCCGACCTCGGGCCAGGCGGTGTCCAGATCGGCCTGCACCGTGCGGATCCGGTCGGACGGGCCCGGTGCGCCGGCCGTGGCGCGGAGCCGCTCGAGCCTTGGTGCCGACCGGTCGATCGCGACGATCTGCGCCGACGGGAAACGGCGGGCCAGGAGCCGGCTGCCGGAGCCGGTCCCCGCGCCGATGTCCGCGACCGTGCCCGGTGCGCCGCGGACGTGCTGGGCGACCCAGTCGAGCACCTCCTCCAGCAGCGGGGCCAGGACCTCGGCGTCCAGCTCGAGCAGCTCGGCCAGTCCGTCGTCGTCGTGCTGCTCGGGGTGGGTGTGGTGCCCCGCCGTCGGGTGCGGGGAGTCGCGCGGTGTCATGCCTCCACGGTAGGCGGAGAATGCCTTCGGGGCATACACTCTTGCCCATGACGCAAGAAATCGACCTGGACGCCGTGATCCGTCGCCGCATCCGCGGTCTCCGGCTGGCGCGCGGCTGGTCCCTGGACGCGCTTGCGGCCCGGTGCCACCTCAGCCCGTCCACGCTGAGCCGGCTCGAGACCGGGCACCGCAGGATCGCCCTCGACCAGCTGGTGCCCATCGCCCGGGCGCTCGACACCTCGCTCGACCAGCTCGTCGAGTCCCCCGAGGACGAGGACGTGGTGATCCGCCCGCAGCCCAGCAGCACGCCGGGGCTGACCATGTGGCTGCTGTCCTCCGAGCGGGCCCTGCACGGGATGACCGTGGCCAAAATGCGCATCCTGCCGGGCCCGCCCCCCGCACCGGACCAGCTGGCGGTGCACCCGGGCCGGGACTGGTTCACCGTGCTCTCCGGGACCGCCCGCCTGCACCTGGGCGAGCGGGTCGTCGTGGTCGAGGCCGGTCAGGCGGCGCAGTTCTCCACGATGGTCCCGCACGCCATCGTGGCGCAGGGCGGGCCGGTGGAGATCCTCACCGTGCTCGACCACGACGGCGAGCGTGCCCACCTGCACGCGGACGAGCCTGCCGACGAGCGGCGGGTGCGGGCGCCGGCCAACCGCCCGACGCCCGGCCAGGACGGACCCGACCCGGCCGGGTGAGGTGCGGCCGGGGCCGGGGTCGGGGCGCCCGGACGGCGGGCCGCTCGGGTCAGGCGCCCGGCGCCGCCGGCGCCGTCTCGGTGCGCCCCGACCGCCCGCGCCGCGCGGCCGGACCGGCCGAACCCGGGAACTGCGGGATCAGCGCCACCGACCCGGCGGCGACCAGGGCCACGGCGGCGAAGACGATGAAGTTCCACTGGAACGGCAAGGCCATCGAGCCGATCCAGCCGCCGATGAGCGGGCCCGAGATCGCGCCGATGCGGGCGAAGGACAGGGCCCAGCCGGTGGCGGTGGCGCGGGAGTGGGCGGGGTAGTACTCGGCCACCCAGCCGGTGAGCACCAGCGAGGTGGAGATCGAGCCGATGCCGGCCAGGGCCACGAACACGTAGTTGACCACGATGCTGTTGGGGAACATCAGCAGCAGGATCCCCGCCCCGCCCAGCAGGTAGAAGACCACCAGGATCAGCTTCTTGCCGTACGCGTCCGCGGCGCGGCCCAGGGCGATGCCGCCGGCGGCCGAGGCGAGGCTGAAGACCACCAGGAACGTCAGGGCCGGGCCGAGCTCGTAGCCGGCCGAGCGCATGATCGAGGGCAGCCACGTGTTGAGGCCGTAGACCAAGACCATGCCGCAGAACAGGGAGACCCAGAAGAACACCGTGGCGGTCAGGTAGCCGCCGGAGAACATCGCCGCCAGGGACTGCTTCCAGCCCACGGACCGCGCCTTCGCCTCCTCGGAGAGCACCGGCGTCCAGTCGCCCTCGACGAACGGGGCCACGCGCAGCCGCTCCGCCAGGCGGGCGGCCTCCTCGCGCCGACCCTTGCCCATGAGGTACTCGAGGGACTCGGGCAGCAGCCTGGCCACCAGCGGCAGCAGGACCACGGGCAGGAACCCGACGCCGACCACCCAGCGCCAGCCCAGCGTGGGCAGCAGGGCGATCGCCACGAGCGCGGCGGCCAGGATGCCGAGGGAGTAGCCGGAGTACATCACGCCGTAGTTGAAGGACCGGCGCCGCGGCGCCGAGTACTCGATGGTCAGGGCCGCGGCCACCGGGATGATCCCGCCCATGCCCAGGCCGCCGAGCAGCCGGAAAAGCCCGAAGACCTCCGGGGTGGGGGCCAGCGCGGCGCCCAGCTGCATGGTGGTGAAGATGGCCATCGAAACCAGCAGCATCCTCCTCCGGCCGATCCGGTCCGAGAGCGTGCCGATGACCATGGCCCCGATGAGCATGCCGACGAGGGCGTAGGAGCCGAGGCCGCCGAGCTCCAGCGGGGTGAGCTCCCACTCCCGGTGCTCCGCGAGGGCGGGCAGCACGGCGCCGAGCACGCCGACGTCGTACCCCTCGGCCAGGATCGCGAGCCAGCAGGCGAGCAGCACCCGGTTGGTCGTCTTCGGCGGGACGGGCCACGCGGCGGTGGTGGGACTGGTCATGCGGGAAAGTCCTTCGAAAGGCGGCGGGACGCCGGGGCGCGGGCGCTCGCCGGGGTGACCGGGACCCCCCATTCTAGGGAACGCCCGGGGCGGGGCGGTGGCGCCGGACGGGTGGCGGGGCCGGTGCGAATAATTGCCGTCCCCACCCGGTTGTACAGTCGAACAGGCGCCGCCCGCTCGAGGGCGCGCCGTCACCGCCTCGATCCAGGACCGTGAGATGACCTGTGCCCTGCCGTCCGTCCGGACGCCCCCGACCGTCCCGCACGTCTCCGACGGGAGCGACGACGACGCCCGCTGCCTCGGGGTGGACATCGGCGGAACGACCATCAAGTACGCGGTGGTGGACCCGGTCCGCGGCACCACCGTGGGCCCGGTCCGCCGGGTGCCCACGCCCGCGCCGGCCACCCCGGCCGCGGTGGTGGCCGTCCTGCGCGGGGTCCTGGAGAAGCTGGAGCGCGAGCCCGGGCCGGGCGGGCCCCTGGCCGGGGTCGGCGTGGGCGTCCCGGCGATCATCGACCACGGCATCGCCCGCTCCGCCGCCCACCTCGACGACTCCTGGATCGGCACGGACGCCCGGGAGCTGCTCGCCGCCGGACTCGGGCGCGAGGTCGCGGTGCTCAACGACGCCGACGCCGCCGGGCTGGCCGAGGTGCGCTTCGGCGCCGCCCGGAGCGCGAGCGGAACGGTGCTGGTGATCACGCTGGGCACCGGGATCGGCTCGGCGCTGTTCCTGGACGGGGAGCTGATCCCCAACAGCGAGTTCGGCCACGTGTGGTTGGACGGCCGGGACGTCGACGGCTGGGCCGGCGCCTCCGCCCGGATGGAGGAGGCTCTGGACTGGCCGACCTACACGGACCGGCTCCAGCGCTACCTGTCCCACCTCGAGCGCCTGATCTCCCCGGATCTCATCGTCCTCGGCGGAGGCATCAGCGAACGGCACCAGGAGTTCCTGCCGCACCTGCGGCTGCGCGCCCGCGTGGCCCCCGCGCAGCTGCGCAACGCCGCCGGCATCGTCGGCGCCGGCCGCCAGGCCCACCTCGGAGCCCTGCGGGCGTCCGGCCTCGTCGGCAGCCGCTGAGCCGGACCGGGGGCATCAGCCCCTGGTGTGCTCCGGCATCGGAGGCGCCGCCTCGGGCCGCCGGACGGTCTCCCGGGCGGTTTTCCGGGCGTCCAGCGGGCCGGTGCCCGCGGCGGTGGACCGTCGTTCCGGCAGCGCGCCGGGCCGCCCCCGGTCCTGCTGCTCCAGCCGGCAGAGCGCGGCGTTGTTCATGTTGATCGTGATCACGGCATCGACCCCTCGTAGCTCATGTCAGTGAATGTATGCGCGCCGCGGGGCCGCGCCGCAGACATCGGGGCGTTCCGTGCGTCACAGTCGGCTGTGCCGTCTGTCCGCCCTGGTGAGAAAGGGGTCAGTGGTTCGGTGACCGTGACTCTGTGACGCCCGGCGACGCCCGGGACGCCGGTGCCTGCAAGTTCGTGCACCGCGGCCGGGGGGCGGTGGACCGATGCGAAGGACTCTTCCCCTGTGTGACATGGATCTCTATCATGGGAAGGGACAGCGTGGTCGAGCACACCCGCCCGGCACCGGGACCTTCTGCAGCTCCCGATGCGCTCGCACGACTGGAGATCCCCGCCATGAGCCTTTCCGAACTGACCCCTGTTCCCGACGACACGGGACCCCTCGATGTCCTCCCCGGCATCGGTGTGGGTCCGGTCGTCGACCCGATCTCCTCCATCACCGTCTCCCACGTGGCGCGCTACCGGATGCGCACGGACCGCGCGGGACTGAACCTGCGGGCGGGCGAGGTGGTGCTGTGCGCGCCCTACGACCCGGTCGAGCTGGGCATGGTCGTCCTGGTGCGCTGCGAGGCCGACGGCTACAGCCCGGGCGCCCTGGTCCCGGCGTCCGACGTCGAGTACCTCGAACCGGCCGGTCCGTCCTTCGGCCCGTTCGTCTGGGGCACGCCGGGCATCCGCGGCTGAACGCCGCGTCCCGCCCGCCTGCCGCCGCGCCCGTCCTCGGGCCCGCGGCGGGGCCGGTCTCCGGCTAGGCCTCGGTGAGGGCGTCCGCGGCTGAACGCCGCGTCCCGCCCGCCTGCCGCCGCGCCCGTCCTCGGGCCCGCGGCGGGGCCGGTCTCCGGCTAGGCCTCGGTGAGGGCGTCCGCGGCTGAACGCCGCGTCCCGCCCGCCTGCCGCCGCGCCCGTCCTCGGGCCCGCGGCGGGGCCGGTCTCCGGCTAGGCCTCGGTGAGGGCGTCCGCCTTGTGGGTTGCCCGGGCCCCGGAGCTGTCGGACTCCACGATGTAGTGGGGATCGTCCGTGCTCGCGCGGTACGTGCGTCCGTCGAGCTCGAAGTCCTCGGTCTTCTTCTCGACGACCGTCCCCTCGGTCCTGCCCTGCGGGGTGTTCCACGTGACCCTGGTGCCCTTGCTCAGACCCATCCGCTGCTCCTCTGCTCGTCCGTTCCGGTGCGCGTGCGCCCCGAGGATGCCGCCGCCCAGGGTGCCCTGCCGTGCACGGTCCTCAGACTACGGAGCGCTCCGCGTCCCGGCTAGCGCGACGCGGAGGCTGGCTCGAGAGCGGCCGGGTCCTCGCGCGGGTCGCCGGCGTCCCGCTCCTCGTCGTCGGCGCGCGGCGCGGCGGGCTCGTCAGCGGTGACCACGAGGCGGCCCTCGGCGAGCGCCTCCGGCTCGACGTCCTGCTCGATCGTGGTGGCCAGCGGCTTCTCGGCGACGAAGCACAGCACGGCGGCCGCCAGCAGCCCCAGGGGCATGATCCACAGGTAGATGGGCGTCAGGGCGTCGTTGTAGGAGGTCACGATCGGGTCCTGCAGCGCCTGGGGCAGGGACGCGACCACGGCGGGGGTGAGCGAGTTGGCCCCGCCGGCGCCGCCCTCGAGCGCGGCCGCCGGGACGCGCTCGGCCATCAGCTCGGCCAGCCGGCTCGCGAAGACGCTGCCGACCACTCCCGAGCCGAGGGTGGCGCCGATCTGGCGGAAGAAGTTGTTCGCCGCGGTGGCAGTGCCGACCTGGCGCAGGGGGAAGGTGTTCTGCACGATCAGCACGAGCACCTGCATGGACAGGCCCAGACCCAGGCCGAGGACCGCGATGTAGAGGCAGACGTGCCACACCCCCTGCTCGGAGGTCAGGGTGGCGAGCAGCCCCATGGCCGCGGCCACGATCACGCTGCCGGCCACCGGCAGCCACTTGTAGCGCCCGGTCCGGCTCACGGCCTGGCCGGCGAGCACCGAGGTCACGAGCATCGTGCCCATCATCGGCACCATCAGCAGCCCGGACCGGGTGGCGTCGACGCCGAAGACCATCTGCAGGTAGGTGGGCAGGTAGCCGAGGGCCCCGAACATCGCCACGCCGGTGAGCAGCCCGGCGAGGGTGGTGAGGACGAAGTTGCGCTCGCGGAACAGGTGCATCGGGATGATCGGCTCGGCGGTGCGTCGCTCCACGGCCACGAACGCCGCGGCGGCCACGAGCGTCCCGGCGATCAGACCGAGGATCACGGGGTCGGTCCAGGCGTACTTGCCGCCGCCCCAGGTGGCGAACAGGACCAGGCAGGTCGTGGCCACGGCCAGCAGCACCATGCCGCCGATGTCCAGGCGCGGCCGGCCGCTGTGCCGGGGCAGCTTGAGGAACAGGACGGCCCCGGCCAGCGCGAGCAGCCCGAGCGGGATGTTGATCCAGAAGACCCAGCGCCAGCCGGGCCCCTCGGTGAAGAAGCCGCCGAGCAGCGGGCCGGCCACCGACGACACCGCGAACACCCCGCCCATGACGCCCATGTACTTGCCGCGCTCCCGGGCCGGGACCACGTCGGCGATCGCGGCCTGGGAGAGGATGATCAGCCCGCCGCCGCCGAGACCCTGGATCGCGCGGGCGGCGATGAGGACCTCGATGGTGCCGGCGAGCGCGCCGACCACGGAGCCGGCCATGAACACCAGGATCGCGCCCAGGAGCAGGGGCTTGCGGCCCATCAGGTCCCCGAGCTTGCCGTACACGGGCATCATGATCGTCGAGGCCAGGATGTAGGCCGTGATCACCCACAGCATCTCGTCGACCCCGTTGAGCTCGCCCACGATCGTGGGCAGCGCCGTGCTGAGGACGGTCTGGTTCAGCGCGGCCAGCAGCATGGAGAGCATCAGGCCGACGAAGAGCAGCGCGAGGTGCCGGGAGCCGGAGTCCGGTTCGGCGCGGTGGGCGGGGGTGCGGGTCATGAGAGCTTCTCCTGGAGACGGTGGAGGAGGGTGAGCGCCGACTCGTGGTCCTCGGTCGGTAGGCCGTGCGCGGGGGAGTAGCTCTCGGCGGTGATGGCGAAGCGCAGCGGGACGCCGCCGAGCAGGACCAGCATCCGGGCGACCTCGTCCACGCGGTGCTCACCGATCCCGGCCGACCACGCGGGGTCCCGGGCCAGCAGCTCCGCGAGGGTGTGGCGCACCAGGGCCTCGGCCTCGAGCATCAGCTCGTGCCGGCGGCGGCCCAGGCTCGGGTGGTCCTGCAGCAGCCTCCGGCGGCGCTCGGCGTCCCGTCCCGCGTAGGCGCTGCGGGAGACGGCCAGCAGCAGGCGCGAGACCTGGCCCAGCAGGTCGTGCTCGAGGGAGAAGCCGTCCAGCAGCTCCGGGTCCAGCGAGGGGGCCCGCATGCCCAGGACGGCGTCCTCCTTGGCGGGGAAGTAGTTGAAGAAGGTCCGCGGGGAGACGCCGGCCGCCGCCGCCACGGCCTCCACCGTGGTGCCCTCGACCCCGTGCTGCACCGCGAGGGCGGCGGCCGCCTCGTGGATGGCGGACCAGGTCTCGGCCTTCTTGCGGGCGCGCAGGGTGGGAGGGGAGTCGGCGTTCATGCCCACATTTTTGCATTTCTGCAAGTTTTGCACAACTGCAATATTTCCCGGGGTGCCCGCCGCGGCGGCCGGGCCCACTCGGCGGCGCGCGTCGGGCCCTCCGGCTCAGTCCTTCAGGGGGTCGTGGCCCCAGTTCATCAGGGAGTAGCGCCACCGGGTCTCGCGCACGTCCCCGTCGGGGCGCTGGGCCAGGTGGCGGTGGACGTAGCCGACCACCTTGCGCATGTGCTCGTGGTCGGCCTCGGTGCGCTCGCCCTTCGGCTTCTGCAGGATCTCCACGATCCGCCGCCCGGAGCGGTGGCCCACCGACTCCCCGCCGTCGTCCTGGCCCACCGAGGTGGACTCGTCGGTGTCCAGCCACGTCGACAGCTGCTCGGCGGTCATGTTGACGGCCTCGTCGAAGTCCTTGCCGGTGGTGTCGTCCTTCTCGCCCATGCCCTGCTCCTCGCTCTCGGACCGGGCGGCCGCCGTGTCGCCGCACGCCCTCGGTGCCCGGGCGCCCCGGGCACGAGGCCCAACCTACCGGCGCACCGAGGTGTCGGCGAGCAGCCGCGGGGCGTCGAGCACGGAGCCGCCGGCGGGCGGGTGCGGACGCGGCGCCCGGGCGGGTCTCAGGCCGCGACGCCCACCTGGATCAGGGTGTTCCAAGGGTCCTCGAAGCGCAGCACGGCGCCGTCGTGCCGGGTGGGGATCCGGTGGTCCGCGAGCCGGGACGCCAGGGCCGCGACGTCGTCGGCGTTCGGCAGGTCGATGTTGACCTGGCCCAGCCCCAGCGACGCCGCACGCGGGCCGGCCCCGGCGCTCTGCCAGGTGTTGAGCGCGATGTGGTGGTGGTAGCCGCCGGCGGCGATGAACAGGGCGGAGCCGATGTCGCTCATGACCTCGAAGCCCAGGATGTCCACGTAGAACTGCCGGCCCAGCGGGATGTCGCCCACCTGCAGGTGCACGTGTCCCAAGGTGGCCGGCGGCGCCGGGGGCCGCCCGCCCTGCTCGGCCAGGTGCTCCTGCAGGAAGCCGTTCGGGTCCAGGGGGTTGGAGGCCAGCGTGAGCAGGCCGGTGGGCTCCCGCCGCCACGTCTCGCGGGGGCGGTCCGTGTAGAGCTCCACCCCGTTGCCCTCGGGGTCGTCGAAGTAGAAGGCCTGGCTGTAGAGGTGGTCGGCGCTGCCGGTGAAGGAGCGGGGCGCCACGGTCGCCACGGACGCGAGCGCCGCGGCCAGGGCCGGCTCGTCGTCGAAGACCACCGCGGTGTGGAACAGGCCGGCCTGCCCGCGGCGGGCCGGCGGGAGCTCCTTGACCTGGCGCAGCCGCACGACCGTCCGGCCGTCCCGGCCCAGGACCGCGGTGTCCCCGGCGTGGGCAAGCACGTCGAGGGTGACGGCGTCCGAGTAGTAGGCGACCATCGTGTCCAGGTCGGAGACCAGCAGCTCCACCGCGCCCATCCGGGTGTCCGCGGACAGCAGGTCCTCGGCGGGGCGCTTCGTCAGGCTCTGGGGAGCGGGGTTCTGGGGAAAGATCGGCATCGCGGGGTTCTCCGTCGGCAGGGGCGGCGCATTGGTTGATATGTCCCCAAGAATAGTCCCAGAAGCTTTCCTGTGCAAGTAAATGGTGGTGCGGTGGGCTCAGAGGATGAAGATCAGGGCGGCGATCACCGCCAGGATGCCCAGGAAGACGAACCCCCACGCCTTGAGGTTGTCGGAGTCGTCCTCCTCGGGCTCGGCCGGGCGCGGCGGCCACCCGCCGGGGCCGGGCCCGAACACCGGCCCGGAGGTGCCCTGGGCACCGGCACCGGGACCGCCCGGGCCGGGTGCCCCCGGTCCGGGGTGCTGGCCCGGGAACTGCCCGGGGGGCGGCGGGGCCGGGCTCGCGGGGCTCACCCCCCACTGGGGGTTCTCGGGCGAGCCCGCCGGAGGGGCGCCGGGCGGGGGCGTGCCCGGGCGGATGTCACCGTCCGCGGCCGGGCCGGCCGCGGAGGAGGATCCCGCGGTCGGGCCCGACACCGGGGGAGCCGCCGGCGGCAGGGTCTCGCCCGAGAGCACGGGCCCGTCCTCGCGGTGGCCCCGCTCCGCCTCGTTCAGCAGGGTCACGAACTGCTCGAGCGGCTCGGACCCGTCGTGCTCCCGCGCCAGGAAGCGCTCGGCGCGGCGGCGCACCACCTTGTAGACGCGCCCGTCGTCGGGGACGCCCAGGTCCCGGGCGGCCCGCGCCACGGCCAGCGGGGGCTGCTCCGGGAGGGGGTTGGTGCCCCACTCCAGGAGCCCGGTCAGCAGCGGGCGCTCGAGCACGGCGGCCAGGGCGGCCCGGGCGCCCGGCACCCGGGTCAGCTCCAGCAGCCCGCTCGGCGGCGCGGACGGGCACCCCGGCACGTCGCTGGGCAGCCGGGCGGCGCGCTCCAGCCAGAAGGTGTCGCCGAAGAGGGTGGCGAGCAGCACGGCGGCGGCGAGCCGGTCGTCGCTCGGGGCGGCGTCCTCCGGGAGGCCCTGCTCCCAGTGCGTGCCGAGGGCGCGGCGGGCGGGCTCACCGGCCAGCCGGACGCGCAACTGCGCGTCCTCCGGGCCGCGGGCGGTCTCCGCGGGGCGCTCCACCGCGTGCCGCACCTGGGGGTCGAGCTCGGGGTCCATGGGCCACCTCTCCGTCGTCGTCCTGCGTCCATGCTCTCAGAACGTGCTGGACGGCGGCGGGGAGCCGACGGTGAGCCGGGCGGCGGGCCGCCCCGGGCTCAGGCGGGGAGCAGACCGCGCAGCTGCCCGGCGGCGACGCGGGGATCGGGGGCCTCGGTGACGGCGCGGACGACGACGACGCCGCGCGCCCCGGCCTCCAGCACCTGCGGGAGCCGCGGCTCGTCGATGCCGCCGATGGCGAACCACGGCACGGGCAGGACCTCCGGGTCCGCGTCCAGCCGGGCCTCCGTCAGCTCGGCGACCGCGCGGACGAAGTCCAGCCCGGTGGCCGGGCGCCCCGGCTTGGTGGGCGTGGCCCAGACGGGCCCGGTGCAGAAGTAGTCGACGTCCGCGTCCTCGAGCGCCGCCGTGGCCTGTCCGAGGTCGTGGGTGGAGCGCCCGATCAGCACGTCGGGGCCCAGGAGCCGCCGGGCCTGGGTGGGGCTGAGGTCGTGCTGGCCCACGTGGAAGACGTCGGCGCCCACGAGCGCGGCGATGTCGGCGCGGTCGTTGACCGCGAACAGGGCGTCGTACTCGGCGGCCACCCGGCCCAGCAGCTCCAGCGCGGCGATCTCCTCGTCCGCGTCGATGCTCTTGTCCCGCAGCTGGACGATGTCCGCACCGCCGGCACAGACGGCGTGCAGGAACTCCTCGAGGTCGCCTTGGTCCCGGCGGGCGTCCGTGCACACGTACAGCCGGGCGGCGAGGAGGCGGGCCGTCCGGGTGTCTCGCAGGGAGGACTCGGCGGGGGCGGAGGCGTCACGGGTAGGGTGGGTCACACGCTGATGATAGGTCAGCGGTTCTGCGGGAGCCCCACCGGGGGCTGAGAGGGCGACCATCGCCGACCGCCACACCTGATGCGGGTCATGCCGCCGGAGGAAAGGACGTTCCCTGTGACTGCCGCACACCCCGCCCCCACGACCGCGCCCCACCCGCTGGTCGACCGGCCCGAGCACGTCCGCGCCGACGTCGCCGTCGTCGGCGCCGGGGTGATCGGCCTGGCCACCGCCTGGGAGCTGCGCCGCCGCGGCCGCTCGGTGGTCGTGGTGGACCCCGAGCCGGGCTCCGGCGCCAGCCGCGCCGCGGCCGGGATGCTCGCCCCGGTGAGCGAGGTCCAGTACCAGCAGGAGCCCCTGTACCCCCTCATGACCGCCTCGGCCGCCGAGTACCCGGCGTTCGTGGCCGCCCTCGAGCAGGCCGCCGGCGGGACGGTGGGCCACCGGGCCACCGAGACCCTGGTCTGCGGCGTGGACGCCGCCGACCGGCAGGCCCTGGCGGACCTCCGCGCGCTGCAGGGGCGCCACGGCATGACGGTGGAGCCGCTGACCCTGCGCGCCGCCCGCACCTTCGAGCCGGCCCTGAGTCCGCGGCTGTCCGCGGCGTTCCGGATCCCCGACGACCACCAGGTGGACCCGCGCCGCCTCGTGGCCGGGCTGCTCGCGGCCCTCGTCGCCCCGGAACTCCCCGACCTCCCGGAGCCCGCCGGGCTCCCGGCCGCGCGCGACGGCGGACCGGCCCGCCTCGTCCACGACCTCGCCACGGGTCTGCGCCGCAACGCCGAGGGCGCGGCGACCGGCGTCCGCCTGGCCGGCGGCGGGATGGTCTCCGCGACCTGGACGGTCCTCGCCCCCGGCGCCGGGCTCGGCGAGCTCGAAGGGCTGCCGGAGGACTGGCACCCGCCGCTGCGGCCGGTGCACGGGGACATCCTGCGCGCCCGGGTCCCCGCCGGGGCGCCGGAGCTGCTCGGGCGCACGGTCCGCGGCCTGGTGCACGGGGTGCCCGTCTACCTGGTGCCCCGCGCCGACGGGACCGTGGTGATCGGGGCGACCTCCCGCGAGGACGACCTAACCGGTCCCAGCGCCGGCGGCGTGTTCCGGCTGCTGCGCGACACCCAGGCGCTCGTGCCCGGCGTGGCCGACCTCGAGCTGGTCGAGGTGCTGGCCCGCGCCCGGCCCGGCACCCCGGACGACATCCCGTACCTCGGCCGGGTCCGCGACCCGGACGACTCGCCGGTGCCGGGGCTCGTGGTCTCCACCGGCTACTTCCGCCACGGCGTCCTGCTCGCCCCGCTGGCCGCCCGGCTCGCCGCGCAGCTGGTGGACGGCGGGGCCGGAGCAGATCCGGCCGCCGACGCCGGGCACCTCGCCACCACCGACCCGCACCGCTTCGACCGCCCCGTCGAGGCCCGTCCAGGGGATCCCGCGCCGGCCGCCGCCGGGCCCGGGCCCCGGAGCAGGAGTACCCGATGACCGCCATCACCCTCAACGGCCGCCCGCACCGCGTGGCGGCGGAGGCGACCGTCGTCGACCTCGTCGCCGAGACCGTCGGCCGGGCCCTGGGCCCCGACGGCGCTCCGCTGGACGGCGGGCGCCTCGGCGTGGCCGTGGCCGTGGACGCCGCGGTCGTGCCCCGCAGCCGCTGGCGGCGGACCCCCGTGGCGGAGGGCCAGTCCATCGAGATCATCACCGCCGTCCAGGGAGGCTGACGTGACCGCCCCGCACCCCGACCCCCTCGTGCTCGACGGCATCGAGCTGAGCTCCCGGCTGATCATGGGCACCGGCGGCCTGAGCTCGCTGCACACCCTCGAGCAGGCGCTGCTGGCCTCCGGCACCGAGCTGACCACCGTGGCCCTGCGCCGCTACGCCCCCGGCCAGGGCGACTCCCTCTTCGCGCTGCTCGAGCGCAACGACATCCGGATCCTGCCCAACACCGCCGGGTGCTACACCGCCCGGGACGCGCTGCTGACCGCCGAGCTCGGCCGGGAGGCCCTCGAGACCGACTGGGTCAAGCTCGAGGTCATCGCGGACGAGGACACGCTGCTGCCCGACGTCGTGGAGCTCCTCGACGCCACCGAGCAGCTCGTGGCCCGCGGCTTCAAGGTCTTCGCCTACACCTCCGACGACCCGGCCGTCGCGCGCCGCCTCGAGGACCTGGGCGCGGCCGCGGTGATGCCCCTGGGCGCCCCCATCGGCACCGGGCTGGGCATCCTCAACCCGCACAACATCGAGCTCATCGCCTCCCGGGCGTCCGTGCCCGTGGTGCTCGACGCCGGGATCGGCACCGCCTCCGAGGCCGCCCTGGCCATGGAGCTGGGCTGCGACGCCGTGCTGCTGGCCAGCGCCGTCACCCGCGCCCAGGACCCGGTGGCGATGGCCACCGCGATGCGCCACGCCGTGCTCGCCGGCCGGCTCGCCGCCGGTGCCGGGCGCATCCCGGCCCGCCGCCACGCCCAGGCGTCCTCGCCCATGGCCGGGCGGATCGACACGGACGCCCCCGAGGGCGGACCGGCCGCCGGCCCGGCGGACGTGCCGCGCGGGGACTGGGCGCCCGTGGGGGAGCGGCCGTGAGCCCGCTGCCCCCGCTCGTGGAGCCCGGCCCCGAACTGACCCGCGAGGAGCTCGAGCGCTACGCCCGGCACCTGACCCTGCCCGGGATCGGGAGTCTCGGCCAGCGGCGGCTGCGGAACGCCCGCGTGCTCGTCGTCGGCGCCGGGGGGCTCGGGTCCCCGGCCCTGCAGTACCTCGCCGCGGCGGGGGTCGGGACCCTCGGGATCGTCGACGACGACGTGGTGGCGCTGTCCAACCTGCAGCGCCAGGTGGTGCACACGACCGCCGACGTCGGCCGCCCCAAGGCCGTCTCCGCCGCCGAGGCCGTCACCGCGCTCAACCCGCTGGTGGAGGTCCGCACCCACCCCGCCCGGCTGGACGCGGACAACGCCGTGGACATCATCGGCCGGTACGACCTGGTCCTGGACGGCGCCGACAACTTCGCGACCCGCTACGTGGTCAGCGACGCCGCCGCCCTGACCGGCACACCCTGCGTGTGGGGTTCCATCCTGCGCTTCGAGGGGCAGGTCAGCGTCTTCTGGGCCGGGCACGGGCCCACCTACCGGGACCTCTACCCCGAGGCCCCGCCGGACGGCGAGGTGCCCAGCTGCGCCGAGGGCGGGGTCTTCGGCATGCTCCCCGCCACCGTCGGCGCGGTCATGGTCACCGAGGCCGTCAAGCTCGTCACCGGCACCGGGGAGCCCCTGCTCGGCCGGGTGCTGCTGCACGACGCGCTCGCGATGACCTGGCGCGAGATGCGTCTCACCCCGGATCCCGACGCCGCCCCGGTCACCGCGGTGGCCCAGCCCGCCGCGGTTTGCGCGCTGCCCGGCGCGGACGCCTCCGAGACCGTCGGGGCGGCCGAGCTGGCCCGGCTGCTCGAGCGCCGGGAGCGCGGGGAGGCGTCCTTCGCCCTGGTGGACGTGCGCGAGGACTGGGAGCGGGAGCTCGTGGCCATCGACGGCGCCGTGCCCGTCCCGCTGCAGGAGATCCTGGACCGCGGGGCGGACGCCCTGCCCCCGGAGGCCCGCGGCACGGACCTCGTGCTGCACTGCAAGGCCGGGGCCCGCTCCGCGACCGCGCTCGCGGCGCTGCGGTCCTTCTACGCCGGGCGGGAGGAGCGGGTCCGCCACCTCGAGGGCGGGGTGCTCGCCTGGGTGGCGCAGGTGGAGCCGGACCAGCCGGTCTACTGAGCCGGACTCCTGCGCGGGACTCCTCATCCGATCTCCTGATCCGGGCCGGTACACCACTGCGGACGACGTGACCTTCTGTGACACCGTCGTGACATTCCGTGACGTGCGCCCGTCATCCGGTTGGTCCCGGACCGGGCGGTCTGGTCCCATGGCAAGTGCCCCATTCAGAGCGGTTGAGAGATCTGGCTCGACGACGCCGCAGCAACCCGTCCTTCTCAGGGGTCAGGGTGCTCATGCCAGAACCGATGGAGATCCCGGATCTGCAGTCGGTCCGTGACGTCAGCGTCCGGCGCTGCCGCCACCGGGCCCGCCCCGGCGCGACCGGCCGACCGGCAATCCTCGGTGCGACCGAGAGGACCACCGCATGACCCCGAGCACGGTCGAGGAGACCACCGCCCATCCCCGCGCCGGCACGGACTTCGCCGCCGGCCTGCCCGGAGACTACGCCGGGCTGCGGGAGCACTTCCGGCCGCTGTTCACGGAGATCGCCGCCGGCGCTCTGGACCGGGACCTCCGGCGCGCGCTGCCCTACGCGGAGGTCGACCGGCTGGACCGGGCCGGGTTCGGCACCCTGCGCGTCCCGGCGGCCCACGGCGGCCCCGGGGCCAGCCTCGAGGACTTCACCCGGCTGCTGGTCGACCTGGCCGAGGCCGACTCCAACATCGCCCACCTCTACCGCTCCCATCACGGCTTCGTGGAGTCCCTGCGCTTCCTGCCTCGGGAGCTCCAGGAGGTGTGGTACCGGCGGGTGCTGGCCGGGGCCACCGTCGGCAACGCCTCCACGGAGAAGGGCGGCAACGCGCTGGGCACCCTGAACACCGTGCTCACCCGGACCGCCGAGGGCTGGGAGCTCACCGGCCGGAAGTTCTACGCCACCGGCTCCGTCTTCTGCGACTACACCCGCGTCTCGGCCGCCCTGGACGGCCGGGACGGGCGCCGCTTCGCCGTCGTCGCCACGGACGCCGAGGGCGTGACGCTCGAGGACGACTGGGACGGCTTCGGGCAGAAGCTCACCGGCACCGGCACCGCGGTCTTCGACCGGGTGCGCGTCCCGGACGACGCCGTGCTGGACCGCACCGCCGGCAGCGCGGAGGCCGTCCACGAGGCCGCCTTCTTCCAGCTCGTGCTGCTGGCCGTGCTGGCCGGCATCGCCCGGGCGGCCCGGAGGGACGCGGTGGAGACCATCGCCGGACGCCGGCGGACCTTCAACACCGGGCTCGGCCTGCCGTTCCGCGACGACCCGCTGATCCAGGAGGCCACCGGGCGGATCTCCGCCAAGGCCTTCGCCGCCGAGGCCACCGTCCTGCACGCCGCCCGTGCCCTGGACGCCGGGATCGCCGCCGCAGCAGCGGCCGGCGCCGACCGGCCGGACTTCACCGGGACCCTCCCGGCGGCGCTGCACGAGTCCGAGATCGCCGTGGAGCACGCCCAGGTCACCGTGCCGGAGCTGGCGCTCGGCGCGGCCCAGGACCTGTTCCTCACCGTGGGCGCCTCCGCCACGTCCACGGCCAAGGGCCTGGACCGGCACTGGCGCAACGCCCAGACCGTGGCCACCCACAACCCGATCGCCTTCCGCGCCCGCGCCCTCGGCGACTACCTCATCAACGGCACCCTGCCGGAGGGCCTGAACGCCATCGGCGACGCGAAGACCGACGCCGCGACCGATGCCACGACCGACGCCGCGACCGTCGCCGACCGAACCCCAGGAGCCTGACGCATGAGCACCACGACCACGGCCGCCCCGGGCCGCAGCAGCATCGTCCACGGCAAGAAGCGCGTCCTGGCCTCGGCCTTCGCCGGAACCACCATCGAGTGGTACGACTTCTACCTCTACGGCACCGCCGCCGCACTCGTCTTTAACGTCCAGTTCTTCCCCATGGCCACCGAGCTCGGCGGCATCGTGGCGTCCTTCGCCACGCTCGCGGTCGGGGTCATCGCCCGGCCCCTGGGCGGGATCATCGCCGGGCACCTGGGGGACCGGATCGGCCGCAAGGCCCTGCTGGTGGCCTCCCTGCTGCTCATGGGCGTGGCCTCCACCCTGATCGGCCTGCTGCCCACCTACGAGGTGATCGGCTGGTGGGCCGTCGTCGGGCTCGTGCTCCTGCGCATCCTCCAGGGCCTGTCCGCGGGCGCCGAGTGGGGCGGCTCCGCGCTGCTGAGCGTGGAGCACTCACCGGCCCGGCACCGCGGGTTCTTCGGGTCCTTCACCCAGATCGGCTCCTCCGCCGGCATGCTGCTGGCCACCGGCGCGTTCTTCATCGTGCAGAACGTCATGAGCGAGGAGCAGTTCGCCGCCTACGGCTGGCGCATCCCCTTCCTGCTCTCGGCCCTGCTCGTGGCGGTGGGCCTGTGGATCCGCCTCGGCGTGGCCGACGCCCCAGAGTTCCTGGAGCACCGGGCCTCGGGCAACGTGGCCAAGGCCCCCCTGCGGGAGCTGCTGGTCCACCACCGCCGCCCGGTGCTGGTCACGATCGGCCTGCGCCTGGCCCAGAACGCCGTCTACTACCTGGTGACGGTCTACATGCTGACCTACCTGCGGGACGTGCGCGGGGACAGCGCCGCGGGTGTGACCGCGGTGATGATCGCCTCGGCCATCGGCCTGTTCTCCACCCCGTTCTGGGCCTGGCTGTCCGACCGGGTGGGCCGGAAGGTCGTCTCGGTGAGCGCCTACGCGGCGATCGGCGTCTTCGGCTGGGTGCTGTTCGCGTTCCTCGAGGCCGGCCCGCTCGCCCTGCTGCCGCTCGTGGTGATCCTCGGCATCAACCTCGTCCACGACGCGATCTACGGACCGCAGGCGGCCTGGTTCGCTGAGCAGTTCCCCGTGCACGTGCGGTACTCGGGCGTGAGCTTCGGCTACCAGGTCGGCACCGTCCTGGGCGGCGGGCTCATGCCGCTGATCGCCGCCCTGCTCTTCGCTGCCGGCGGGGACACCCCGTGGCTGATCGCCGGCTACCTCTCCGTGCTGGCCGTGCTCTCCGTCGTCGCCGCCCTGGCCGCGAAGGATCCCGCCCGGGACCAGCGCGGCACCGAACTCACCGATCTGCACGCCGGCCGGACCGCGGCCGACCCGGCCCTCGCGACCCCCGCCGCCGCGAGCGCCACCCGGACCACCCCCGAGAGGACCACCGTATGAGCCGCCCCCTGCTGCTGAACGCCTTCGACATGATGGTGCCCGTGCACCAGTCACCGGGACTGTGGCGCCACCCGGAGGCCGGGGTCGCCGGCTTCGACAGGCTCGAGTACTGGACATCGCTGGCCCGCACCCTCGAGGAGGGCGGCTTCACCGCGCTGTTCCTGGCGGACGTCCCCGGCGTCTACGACGTGTACGGCGGCGGGGCCGAGGCCACGGCCCGCGGGGGAGTGCAGTACCCGGTGCTCGACCCGCTCGTCGCGGTGCCGGCGATGGCCGCGGCCACCGAGCAGCTCGGCTTCGGGGTGACCGCCTCGGTCACCTACGAGGCCCCCTACCTGCTGGCCCGCACCTTCGCGACCCTCGACCACTTCACCCGCGGGCGGGTGGCGTGGAACGTGGTGACCTCCTACCAGGACTCCGCCGCCCGGAACCTGGGCATGGACCGGCAGATCCCGCACGACGAGCGCTACGACCGCGCCGACGAGTACATGGAGGTCATGTACAAGCTGCTCGAGGGCTCCTTCGAGCCTGGGGCGGTGAAGGCCGACGCCGGCGCCGGGGTGTTCGTGGACCCGGAGCTCGTGCACCCCATCGGCCACGAGGGCACCTGGTTCTCCGTGCCCGGCCAGGCGCTGACCCACCCCGGGCCCCAGGGCACCCCGTTCCTGTTCCAGGCCGGCGCCTCGAAGCGCGGACAGCAGTTCGCCGTGGACCACGCCGAGGCCATCTTCTTCATCGGCAACACCCCGCAGCTTGTGCGCCGGTGGACCGACGGCGTCCGGACGGAACTGGCCGCGCAGAGACGGGCCGAGGACGCCGTGAAGACCTTCGCCATGGCCACCGTGGTGGTCGCCGAGACCGACGACGAGGCCCAGGCCAGGCTCGACGGATATCGCCGGCACGTGGACATCGAGGGAGCGCTGTCCCTGTTCGGCGGCTGGACCGGCGTCGACCTGGCCGGGGCGGACCCCGATGCGCCGCTCGAGTACGTGGCCACCGACGCCAACCAGTCCGCGCTCGCGGCGTTCACCTCGCTGTCCCCGGACCGGACCTGGACGGTGCGGGACCTGGCCGAGTTCGTGGCCATCGGCGGCCGCGGGCCCGTCATCGCCGGGGCCCCCGGCACCGTGGCGGACGAGCTCGAGCGCTGGCGCGAGGAGGCCGGCGTGGACGGCTTCAACATCTCGGCGGCCGTGCGGCCGGCGGACCTGGAGCGGTTCACCACGATGGTGTCGCCGGAGCTGCGGCGCCGCGGCCTGCTGCCGGAGCCCCAGACCCTTCCCTCGGGCAGGACGCTGCGCGAAACGCTGACCGGCGCCGGGCCGAGGCTGGCCGACGACCACCGCGGGGCGTCCTACCGCCGGTGACCGCCTGAGCCGTCGGGGCACACCGCTCGACGGGTCCCGGGGTCGTCCGGCGTCCCGGTTCCTCGGAACGGAGCGCTCCTGCCCGGGAGAGGGCAGGAGCGCTCCGCCGCGCCGAGGCGCAGAAGGCGACCCCCGACCGCCGGGGAACGGATCATGGGGTCGCTGCACCGGCGTGGGGGCCGGTGCCACCTGAAAAGTACCAGACAGTAATATCGCGGTGCACAATCCTGTGTGAATGCATGAATCTCGCTTCTCGGGGGCCTCCCGGACGGATGCTGCGGCCGCCGACGGGATCGTCTGGAACTCTGGGACGATGGGCCCGGGCGATGGAGGAGGCCGGAGCATGGGCGATGCAGCCGACGCCGCACCACGGGCAGGCACCGGCCGGCTCCGGACGTGGGGGAGGCGCGTCCTCATGGCTCTGGCCGTTCTCGCCTCCCCGGTGATCGTCATGCAGGCATCGTTCCTCCTCGACACGGCACCCATGGTCGCGGTGGCCGACCGGGTCCAACCTGCTCCGGACTGGCGCGAGGAGGCGCACAACGTCTCCGGCGGACTGTTCTGCTTCGACCTCGTGGTCCCGTGCGACAGCATGTGGCGGGAGTACCGGACGGAGCGGCCTGTCACCGTGGCCGCGGTCCAGCGCATCAGCGACGAGGCGGGGCTGGGGGCGAGGGTCAGGGGTGACTGTGAGACCTCGCCCCTGCGTGCCGGCCACACCGGGATGTACACGGCGTGCTCGGCCGAAGGGGTCGTCGCGGGCTACGACGTGCGGATCCGGGTGCTGGAGCTCAGCGAGGACGATCCGCGGCGGATCATCCAGGTCGGGGTGAGCAGCATCGACAATCGCTGACCGCCCCAGGTGCGGTGAGCCTGATCCGGGGGTGTGGGGCGCAGCGGCACGTGCCACCGCCTGGCAGAACTGCACCAGTGCCGGGCAGTGACGCGTGAACCGGCACTGCACCACCGGCGGCGCCCGCTCCCGCCACCTCTGTCCCACCTATTGGATGCAACGGTCCACTAGAAGCCCCGGAGGATCACGTTCCAGTAGTCCTGGGGGAGGACCTCGAGGTCGAAGAACCAGGAGGCGCGGTTCGGGGCCAGCAGCGGCACGCCGGGGATGCTGGGCGCCAGTTCGTTGTCCCGGTCGAACTCGGCCAGCACGGCCCGGCCCCGCTGCACCGTCACGGGGGTCACGGTGTACCCGTCGTAGGAGGCCGTGGGCTCCCGGCCGTCCCGGGTGGCCAGGAGGTTCTCGGTGAGGACCTTCGTCTGGTGGCGCAGTGCCCCGCCGGACGAGGTGGTCTCCAGTGCGGCAGCGTCCCCGCAGGCCCACACGGTGGGCACACGGCGGTGGCGCAGGGTCTGTACATCCACGTCCGCGTAGCCGTCCCAAGCGGTGCCCGGGCCCGGCGCGGCGCCCAGTCCCGCGTCGGTGATCCAGGCCGGGGCCCGGTGGACGGGGCAGTGGTGCAGCAGGTCGTAGGACAGGTCCCGGGGCGTCCCGTCGACCGTGGCCCGCAGCCGGCGGGAGCCGGCGTCGATCGACTGCACGTGGGCGCTCGTCAGGACCGTGATGCCGTAGTGCCGGACCCAGGGCTGCAGCACCCGGTCCACGTCCGGCTGGCCGAACACGGTGGCGGTGGGCGTCAGCAGGGTCACCTCGATGTCCTGCAGGACACCCTGGCGCTGCCAGTAGTCGCAGGCCAGGTAGAGGATCTTCTGCCCGATCTGCGGAGTGGGCGCTGGGCCGTCCGGGATGGTGAACAGCGCCCGGCCGCGGCGCATCTCGCGGATCAGCTCCCAGGTCTTGGGGGCCAGCTCCACGGTGTAGTTGGTCGAGGCGTGCGGGCCGGCCATCGCCTCGGCACTGCCGGGAACACGGTCCCAGTCCGGTGTGGAGCCCGCGCAGATCACGACGTCCCCGTAGCCGATGTGCTCGCCGGAGGACAGCGTGGCCGTCCGTGCCGCCGGATCCAGTGCCTGGACACGGTCCTGGATCCATCGCACGCCGCGGGGCATCACGCGGTGCTGGGCCCGGGACATCTGCGACACGCTCTTCAGTCCGGCGCCCACGTAGGAGAGCATCGGCCGGTAGTGGTGCGTGGACTTCGGCTCCGCGATCACGATGTCCGTGATGCCCTTGCGGCGCAGTCGTGCAGCCAGGGAGATCCCGGCATTGCCGCCCCCGATCACGAGGACGTCAGTGGCGTGGTCCGAGGGTGCAGTGGTCATCATGACTCCGTGGGACGAGGATGGCTCCACGGCCCTGATCGGGGCCGCCCGACCATTCGACCACGAGCCGCGGCGCCCACGCCCGAGCGGTGGGCATCCGAGGGTTGAGGAGCTCTCGGGACGTCCATGTCGGGGAACTTGTCGGTCAGGGCGGCTGATCGCCGGAGCGATGCCGGTGCCTGTTCCGCCAAGGGTCCGGATGAATTGGCGTCGTGTGTCCCAAGGGATGCGAGACGTCTCGTCCGAGAAATTTGCGCCCGCATGTTTCCGCGGTTCGGCTTGTCTCGTAGCTATGTGCTTTATCCCTGCCCCTAGAATTGGATACTCAACGTTAGTTGCGAGACAGATGGGATGGACTTGGGGAAGCTGATCGGGTATGCGCGAGTGTCAACGCGGCAGCAGGATGCGGACCGTCAAGTGTCTGACCTACTGAACGCCGGCGTGCGGCGCGATGACGTGTATGTCGACAGCGGAGTGTCTGGAAGCCGTGCGTCACGACCGCAGTTTGACCGAGCGGTTGCTGCGCTTGAAAAGGGTGACACGCTGGTGATCACCACGCTGGACCGTCTAGGGCGGTCGACCCAGCACATGCTGTCCTTCGCCGAGGCGCTGCGGGGGAGAGGTGCGGGGTTGCGGGTGCTGAACCTCGGTGGGGGAGACGTGGACACCGCCACCCCGATGGGTTCGATGGTCTTCACCGTGATGGCGGCGCTGGCGCAGATGGAACTGGAGATCAAGCGAGAGCGGATCACCGACTCGGTGGCTAAGCGCAGGGCCGCCGGCAAGGACCTCGGCGGGCGCCGGTGGACCTTCACCGACTCCCAGATCCGCAACGCCGTGCGCCTGATCGAAGGCGGGGAGCCGGCCACCCAGGTCGCCTGCGACCTCGGGATGTCGAGGGCCACGCTCTACCGGCGGATCCGGGAGCTGCCGCAAGCGACGACGATCTGAGGTCGCTTGGACTGCTTGAACCCATGATGCATATGTCGTCCGACGATCGCCCCTTTCACGGTGCTTGCTTTCTGGGCGGCTGCTCGTCCACAGCGGTCCGGCGCACCCGAGGGGCCTCCTCGGTGCGTTGAGCGGCACTGCACGTCCGTCTGTGTGGGTCACTGCTCTTGCTGGTGGGGTGGAACACCCGAGGACAAGGGCCATGCCGAGCCCTGAGTCACGTGGTGGGCCGTATTGCCTGGTCCATCGCGGTGATGTAGCGGGTGAGGGCATCACGGTTGCGCTCCAGGAAGGCGATGCGCTCGATCATCGTGTCGCGCTGTTCGACCAGCACGGCCCGCGGGCGGGGGTCCGGGTTCTCGACGACGATCTCCTGCGTTTGATGCAGGCAGGGCAGCATGTCGCCGATGATGCGGGTGGGGACCCCGGCGTCGAGCAGGCCGCGGATCTTGAGCACGCGGTCGACGAGATAGTTGTCATAGTCCCGGTATCCGTTGGGCAGCCGCCGCGGTGTGATGAGCCCCTGCTCCTCGTAGTAGCGCAGCAGGCGCGTTGCCACCCCGGTCCTGTCCGACAGCTCACCGATCTGCATGCCCTCACCCCGACTTGACATTCACATAGGTGTGAATGTTGCAGGATGGAGCCATGCAACGCACACAGCCTTCACCCCACCTCGTGACCTCGCAGACGATGCGGCAGGTTCTGGCCGGCTTCCCGACTGGCATCGCCGTCGTCGCCGCAGCAGTCGAGGGCAGGATCGTGGGTCTTTCCGCGAACTCCTTCACCTCGGTCTCCCTGGACCCGCCGCTGGTGTCCATCTCGTTTGCGCACACCTCGACGAGCTGGCCGCTGCTGCGGGCAGCTCCCCGCTGGGGGATCAGCGTGCTGGGCGAGCACCAGACGCAGATCTTACAGGAGCTGCGCCGGCCCACCCGTGAGCGCTTCGACCGCATCGACATGGACCTCGACGCCGGGGCGGCCTTCGTGGCCGGCGCCCTGGCCAGGCTCACCGTCGAGCTCGACACCGAGATCGAGGCCGGCGATCACGTCCTGACCCTGCTGCGGGTGCTCGAGCTGCGTCGCGACGCCGAGCAGCACCCCCTCGTCTTCTTCGGCAGCAACGCCCACCGGCTCGCCCGCTGACCCTTCAACCACCGGAGCAACACCATGGCAGACCAAAAAATCATTCTCGGCATGTCCCTTGTCGACGGATACGGGAACCTGAACAACGCGTGGCGGGCCCCGCAGGTGGATCCGAGCAACTACGCCAACATCGAGGCGAACGTCCGCTACGCGCAGGCCGCGGAGCGGGGCAAGTTCGCCTTCCTCTTCACCCCCGATTTCCCGGCGGTGCGCCCCGGCGTCGAGCACACGACCATCAGCAACATCATCGACCCGATGATCGCGTTGACCGCCGTCTCCCAGGCCACCTCGCACATCGGGTTCGTGGCGACGGGCTCCACCACGTTCCAGGAACCGTTCAACCACGCCCGCCAGTTCAAGGCCCTGGACGTGCTCAGTCACGGCCGTGCGGGCTGGAACGCGGTGACCACCAGCGACCCGGCGGTCGCGGCGAACTACGGCAAGCCGGTCGCCGAGCGGTCCGAACGCTACGAGCGGGCCCACGAGTCGATCCAGATCGTTCAGGCGCTGTGGGGCAGCTGGGGAAAGGACGCCTGGATCAAGGACCAGGCCTCGGGACAGTTCATCGACAGCTCGAAGTTGCAGCCGATCAACCTGCAGGGTAAGTACGTCGCCTCCCGCGGCCCCCTGGGGATCCCGCCCTCGGAGCAGGGCCAGCCGGTCATCTTCACCTCGGGCGGGCCCAGCCCGCACCTGCTGTCGATCGCCGGGCGCTACGCCAGCGGCTTCATCGCCGAAGTCTGGACCATCGAGGAAGCCCGCGCCCAGCGCGCCATGGTCAGGAAAGCCGCTGAAGAGGCCGGCCGCGATCCCGATGAGATCAAGTACTTCGCCGGGCTCATGACCACCGTGGCCCCGACCGTGCGCGAAGGCCTCGACCGCCGGATCGCGATAGCGGGGGAGGTGCTCGAGGCGCGGGTGCCTCACCTGGGGGGCATGCTGGGCATCCCGCTGGACCGCAACCAGCTGGACCAGCCACTCACCCGAGAGCAGCTGTCGGCCGCCCACGCCTCCCCGATGGACCCGCGTTCCGAACCCGCATTGAAGGTGGCCCGGGAAGGGTGGACGATCCGCGACATCCTCGCCCACGGCGTCATCGACTACCACCCCACCACGGTCGGACCCGCAGCCGTGCACGCCGATCACCTGCAAGAGTGGTTCGAAGCCGGAGCAGCCGACGGCTTCTGGGTCTCGCCCGACATCTACGAGGACGGCATCGACGCCTTCGTCGACGAGGTGGTGCCCCTGCTGCAGCAGCGCGGCGTCTACCCAACCGACTACGCAGGCACCACCCTGCGCGAGAACCTCGGTGTCCCCGAGCAGTACGGGCCCGACCCCCGGCTTACCGGAGGCGCGCAGGCCTGAGCTCGCCGGTCGGCTCCGCGGCCGGGCCCGGCGACACCGAGACGGCTGCAGATCCACCGTCCCGCAACGGATGCCATCGGGATGGCACCTCCCATCTGAGGCGACGATTCCATCGATCCGGTCCAGCACAACGGGCGGCAGCACCGATGAAAGCCGTCGGCCCCGATACCGTTTGCCCATCGGTCCCGGGGTCGACGGCGACAACGGCCTCGGACTCGCCCCCCGTAGACGCGGACACCGGACCCGTACAGCCTCAGGGGAACCGCTTTACATATGGCCCGTTAGAGGCCACTCAGCCACGGAAGTTCTCACTTCTACTTGGACTCCCGTCCGACCGATTTGGACCTGCCATCGCGGTGCCGCGGTAGGGGCTCCTGTGTGGGCACCTGCGGGCTCTCGCCGAGGCGCTGCGGGTGTTAAACCTGGATGAGGGAGATGTGGGCGCCTCCACCCCGATGGGGTCGATGGTCTTCACCATCATGGCGCTCTGTCCTAGATGGAACTGGAGATCAAGCGGGAGCGGATCACCGACTTGGTGGCCAAACGAATGGTGGCCGGCAAGGACCTCGGCGGCCGGTGTCCCACCTTCACCGACAGTCATGTCCGCAGCAGGGTGTGGCTGATCGAGGGCGGGGAGCCGGCCACTCATGTCGCCCGGGATCTGGGCATGTCAAATGTCGCCCTCTACCGGCGCATCCGCGAACTGCCCCCGCCGATGACCATCTGAACGAGTCCCAGGCTTGGCATGAGAGCGGAGCCAATCCTTGCGGGGGGGTCTACACAGAGGCGCTACGCGAAAGGCCGCGAGTTGAGCCAGAACGCAACTCAATATTTACGGCCTTGAAATCGACATGGGTTTCCTGTGGTGAAAAATCTTGAACTACATTCACCTCCCCTCCTGAAGGGATTTTCACTTGGAAGCCGTTGATCTTGCCTGGCTGCTGGCAGCCTTTGCTCTCGTTCTGGTCATGTTCCCCGGGCTTGCCCTGTTCTACGGGGGCATGCTCGGGACCCGCCACACCCTCAACATGATCATGATGGTGATGAGCGCTCTGCCCGTCACCGCTGTCGTTTATGTCCTGGTGGGCCACGGACTCGTCCTGGGGGACTCCGTGTTCGGCCTGGGCCTGATCGGCAACCCTCTTGATCTGCTCGGCTTCTCCGCCCTCATGGTCGACGACGGGGCGGGGAGCACCTACTGGGGGGCGTTCTACATCCTCTTTGCTGCCATCACCATCGCCATCGTGGCCTCGGGCGCGGCCGGGCGGATGCAGTTTTCCGCCTGGCTGGTGTTCTCCGCCATCTGGTTGCTGCTCGTCTACTGCCCGCTCGCCCACTGGGTCTTCGCCTTCAGTGACGAGGAAGCCGGCACGGTCGGCGGATGGTTGCGCAACGTCATCGAGCTGCACGATTTCGCCGGGGGCACCGCGGTGCACATGAACGCCGGCGTGGCCGCCCTGGCCCTGGCCCTGGTTCTGGGCAAACGCAAGGCCTACCCCGGCCGGCCCCACAACCTCCCTCTCGTCGTCCTGGGTGCCGGCCTGCTGTGGGTGGGGTGGATCGGCTTCAACGGCGGTACTGCCGGTGGTGCGAACTTCTTGGCCCAGTACGTGGTGCTCACCACCCTGCTGGCCGGCTGCACCGGCATGATCGGCTTTACCCTCGTGGAGAAGCTGCGCGAAGGCCGCGCCACCACCCTTGGTCTGGTCTCAGGGCTGGTCGCTGGACTCGTCGGCATCACTCCCTCGGCCGATGCCGTCAGCCCGATCGGGGCGCTGCTCGTGGGCCTGTTCACCGGCGCGGTCGTCAGCGGCCTCATGACCCTGCTCAACCGACTGCGGGTGGACGAACCCTTGGACGCCTTCGCCATCCACGGCCTGGGCGGGATCGTCGGGACCTTCTGCGTCATCGTCTTCGGGGCCGCAGCCGCCCCGGCCGGAGTCACCGGTGTGCTCTTCGGCGGCAGCTGGGACATTCTTTGGCGCGAACTCGTCGCCATCGGAGCGACTTGCATCTACTCCTTCGTGATGACCTTCGTCATCGCCAAGGCCCTCGATCGGGTCATCGGACTGCGGGTCGACGAGAAGACGGAGTTCACCGGCCTGGACACCGTCCTGCACGCCGAGTCCGCCTACCACCTGGCCCGCAACTGACCTGACCGGCCACGAACCATCACACAGGAGGAGCATTCTGATGCTGCTGATTACCGCTATCATCCAGCCCGCCAAGCTCGAGGGGGTCAAGGCCGCCCTGTCGGGCATCGGGCTCTCCGGAATGACTGTCACCGAGGTCAGCGGTCACGGCGCACAGGGCGGGTCTACCGAGTACTACCGGGGCACCGGTTACCGGATCGACTTCCTGCCCAAGTGCAAGATCGAGCTCGCCGTCACCGCCGAGCAGGAGAACGCCGCCCTGGATGCGATCCGCACCGCTGCCCGCAGCGGTGAGATCGGCGACGGCAAGCTGTGGGTCACCGACCTGCGCCATGTGGAGAGGCTACGCACCGGCGAACAGGGCATAGACGCTATCGCCCGATCCTGAACCCCAGCCCCCCGCCCCTCAAATCCTTACCAACGGGGCCCCGTCACACCCAGGCACCACTTCGCACCCCCCGCTGAACGAGGAGAACACCATGAGCACCAAAGTCGCCATCATCGGCGCCGGTCCGGCAGGATTGGCCCAGCTGCGCGCTTTTGAAGCCGCCCGCGCCAAGGGGGGCCCGGTCCCCGACGAGATCCTGTGCTTCGAGCGCCAGGCCGACTGGGGCGGACAGTGGAACGCGACTTGGCGCACGGGTCTGGACGAGCACGGGGAGCCGGTGCACTCGAGCATGTACCGCCACCTGTGGTCCAACGGGCCGAAGGAGTGCCTGGAGTTCGCCGACTACAGCTTCGACGAGCACTTCGGTCGCCCCGTCTCCTCCTACCCGCCCCGTGAGGCGTTGCTCGACTACATCCGCGGCCGCGCCGTGAAGGACGGGGTGCGCCAGTACATCCAGTTCTCGACGGCGGTCCGCTGGGTGGACCGCGACCCGGCGACCGGCCAGTTCACGCTGCGGGTCGAAGACCTCGTCACCGGAGGAACCCGCACGTACACGGTCGACAAACTGATTGTGGCCACCGGACACTTTTGGTCCCCGAACGTCCCTGAAATCACCGGCATCCGGTCCTTCCCGGGCCAGGTGCTGCACGCTCACGACTTCCGCGGCGCCGAGGCCTTCGCCGGCAGGGACGTCCTGCTGGTGGGCTCAAGCTACTCGGCGGAGGACATCGGCATGCAGGCCTACAAGATGGGCGCCCGCTCCATCACCTTCAGCTACCGCACCCATCCGATGGGCTACTCCTGGCCCGACCGGGTCCGCGAGCTACCCTGCATCGAGAAGATCGACGGGTCGCAGGTCACCTTCATCGACGGGTCGGAGGGCACCTGCGACACGCTCGTACTGTGCACCGGTTACCGGCACACCTTCCCGTTCCTGCCCGAAGAGCTGGACCTGCGCACCCCCAACAACCTCTACCCCGACGGGCTTTACAAGGGAGTGGTCTCCCAGAAGGACCCGAATCTGTTCTTTGTGGGCATGCAGGACCAGTACTTCACCTTCAACATGTTCGACGCCCAGGCCTGGTTCGTACGCGACGTCGTCCTCGGGGCCACCGCCGTGCCGGCCGTGGCCGATCAATCGGCGGACGTCGAGGCATGGCTGAAGAAGCTGGAGGCGACTGAGACACACGAGGACGAGGTCGACTTCCAGACCGACTACGTCAAAGACCTGATCACCCGCACCGACTACCCGGGCTTCGATCTGGACGCGGTAGCCCAGCTGTTCAAGGACTGGTTGCAGCACAAGTCGGAGGACATCCTGGGCTACCGCGACCAGGTGCACCGCTCCGTGATGACCGGAACAACCGCCGCCCCGCACCACACACCGTGGCTGATGGAGATGGACGACTCCCTGGCACGCTACCTGTCCACAGCGGTCTCGGCTGCCAAGCAGACAGTCTGAGGCGAGCGGCGATGCACGTATCGGTACTCCTATATCCGGAACTGTTCACCACGAACCGTGGCGGCCGCCCATGTTCCGGGCACCATGTCCTGCCGGACTGGACGCCTTATGACCGGATCGGTGTCGTGGTGCAGGAGCCGCTAGGCGCGCTGGGGGCGAGCCTGATGCTGCAACTGGCCACCGCGCTGTTCTACGACGTGGAACCGGGGCGGCGGCGCGACCAGTACCCACCGCTGTTCGTCTTCCATGCCGGTGGCCGCTTCGGCGACCACTCCCCGATGGACGTCTGGCCGGCTCGCCGAGAGGTGTTCCTGTCGGAAGATTCGTACGAGATCCTCGGGGCGGTGCGCGACCGGGCAATCACCCGGTTGCTCGTCCCCGACCGCCCCAGGCCTCCTGCCGACAGTAGCGCCCAGACGCAGTGGGTGTGGGAGGCGCCCAGCGGGTGGACGGATGCGGCCAGTCACCGGGAGCAGCTGGTTTCTGCCTACGCATACTCCCCAACCGGGCAGGTTCCCAACCCGGACACCGTGATCAGCACGGACGCGCAGTGCTGCGAGTCCATGGTGGAGGACGTCCTCGAACCCCACCGGTGCTATTGGGGGTTCGCCGACCGTGACGACGAGGAGCTGCTGCGCATGGGGGCAGGCCCCAGCTCCGTGAGCGACCTCCGCCTGTGGCTGGACACCTTCCGGCAGCGACTGAACGAGGTTGATCCCATGCATCGACAAAAGATGTGGGAAGAACGCCGATCCTGCCGTACGGGGACCCGGATCACCCAGTCCTACCGCTCGGTAAGCGCCGAGGAAGCGCTATGCCTACTCGGAAGGGGCTCCATTGAAACCGGTGGTGCGCAGGGAAAGGCGCGGGGACTTAACCGGGCCTTTACCGGACCGAAACCCCTTATCGTCAACTGAGAATTACCTTTATTGAACAGCGGGAAAAATCCTGCCTCACTCTCGGGAGAAAACATGGAACAGCAGCTTCTCGGCATGATGACCAAAGGCGGATCCATCCACAAGGTGGAAAACGCTCACGAGAACATCCCCCCCATGAACGAGCCCGGGGTCAATGCCTTCATCGGCGACGCCTACGCCAACCCTGAGGGTTCCACCATGTGCAGCGGCTTCTTCGAGCTCAAGGCCGGTGAACCCCTGATCTACGAGTACACCTATGACGAGATGAAGTACGTGGTCAAGGGTCAGTTCAAGCTCACAGACCTGTCCACCGGGGAGCAGACGGTGGCCGACCAGGGGGACATCCTGTTCTTCCCGAAGGGCACCAACGTGAAGTTTGAGACCGACGACTACGCTCTCGGTTTCTTCACCGGCGACCGCGACTTCGCGGCCTGAGCCCGCTCGGCACACTTCAGGGTCAGCCGTGATCGACGAGGGTTTCGTCCCACCATGCAACGACGAGTACGTCCGTGGCAGGATCGCCCTTGCCTTCTCCGTTCAGGACCGCGCCCGCATGCTGGAGCACTTGGGCGCTGAACGCGCCGCCACGGTCTGCGCCGAGCTGGAGGCTTCGGCGTATGGCGAGGCCGAGGCCCAGTGGCTGGTCCACCAGGTAAGGCAAGCCACCGTGGGCACCCGTCTGGTGCTGGCCGGCCCGGAAATTGATGTCCTCGCGGCCCGTACCGATGCAGTGCGCAACGGCATGATTCCTGCGGAAGTCCTTCTGCTGCCCCGCCCGGATGAGTTCCGGCGGGTGTACTGCCCGCACTGCCGGACCGTCACTCGTATGCGGCGGGCGGTCGAGGGCACGACGGTTTGTTGCGGTTGCCGGCGTGAGCTCGAGGTGTTCGATCACTTCTCCCGCGGTCTGACGGCCTATCTGGGCGCCGAGTCCAACGCTGAAGAACTCACTTGACCGGCCCGGTGCGGGTGAGGTGCTGTACCGGAACCTCACCCGCACCGGCCGGTCGCATCAGTCCGTGCCGCCCAGCGACTCACTCTGTCAGCGGCACCACGAAAGGAACGTTGTGACCAGTCGGGTCCTGAGCACCTACCGGCGTCCTCTGCCTCTACGGCAGGGCCTGGCCCTGGTGGTGCTCGCGGTGCAGGACGAAGCGCCAGGGGTGCGATCAGTGGTGCTGGGCGCCGAAGACGGCACGGCCCTGCCGGAGTTCGTGGCGGGGAGTCATCTACTCGTGGAGTGTGCAACCAAGATCAACGCCTACTCGCTGACCGGATCCGGGATCGCGCCGGCCGAGTACACGATCTCGGTACTGCGCCAGGACGACGGTGGTGGGGGCTCCGTGTTCATTCACGGACTCCGACCTGGGGATCGCATCCAGACTTCCCAACCGCGCAACGGGTTCGCCCCGCGCGCCACCGCCACCCACCATCTCCTCATCGCCGGAGGCATCGGAGTGACCCCGGTGCTCTCACACGCGAAGACAGCCGTGCGGTGGGGCCACTCCTTCACCGTGCTCTACACCTTCCGCGATGGGGGTTCCCCCCATCTGGAGGAACTGCGGGACCTGTGCGGGGACCGTCTCCTCGCGTGCCCGGGCCGGGAGACCTTCATCCAGGAGCTGACCGGCACACTGGCCCGCCAACCCATGGGCACCCACCTCTACGTGTGCGGCGGCAACGGCCTGATCCAGTCCGTGCTCACCACGGCCCGCAGGCTCGGCTGGCCAGAGGAGCGCCTGCACTACGAGATCTTCGACGCCGAAGCCCTAGATCCCGGCGAGCCGTTCGTCGTGGATCTGCAGCGCACCGGAACGGAAGTGCTTGTGCCCTCCGGCGTCTCGATGCTCGAAGCGCTGGAGGATGAGGGCCTGAGGATCCCCAACATGTGTCGCCAGGGCGTGTGCGGGGAGTGCAAGATCCCCGTCACCTCCGGAACCCCGCTGCACCGCGACAGCTACCTGTCCGCGGAGGACAAGACGACCAACGACACGACGATGCCCTGCGTCTCCAGGGCAATTGGTGACCGACTCGGAGTGGATCTGTGAACACTGAAGCCCTTACCCATCCTGCGGGCCCCACCACAAGGCAGCCGGTGGCGTCGCTGCCCGAGCGCGTGCGCCGATTCCCGTTCCCGTTCCCGCACGACCAGTACATGTACAGCGTCAACGTGGAACCCGCCCGCCGGCTGAGTCCGACCGCCGGGGGCGGATGGGGCGATCGGATCGTCGAGGTGGACGAGTTCTACTTGCGGGACATCTCGGCCCGCCGCGTGGTCCTGGACCGGGACCCCACCCGGGCCGCGCAGATGCCGCACATGCGCCCCGGTGTGTGGGGGACGCTGCACTACCTGCTGGGTGAGCTGGCCGCGACCTACCCCGAGCAGATGACTTATGAGCGGACCGGCGACCGGTGCCGATGGGTGAACCGTCTCCAGCAGCTGGACCTGTCTTTCGAGTTCGGCGACGACGACTCCCTACCCGGCGGCGCGCTGCGGTTCATCTCGACGCAGATCCAGGAGGACTTCGCGCTGCTGGACCACCGCGAGGACGCCCTGTGGCTGGACGCCGGGGTGGTGTCCTTCGCCGCGGACTGGTCCATGGGCTTCAACGTGGGTCTGCCCTTCCGGGAAATCCACGGGCCCGTGCCCCGGGCGGCCGCGATGGGGATCGTCGAACGGGCCGAGCAGTTCATGATCAACCTCCAACCGGGAGACCCCTACCGCCGCACGAACTGGACGATGACGGTCGACCGCCGTCTCGACACCTCGACCGAGAGCTACCCCGAGTGGGCGCGGGACCGTTCTCTCGTGGGGGGCGACCCTGCACTGGCCGACCGGCTGCACCTGCGGGTCGAGGTCCAGCACCTGATCAAGGTCCCCACTACCGGGGCCCTGTTGTTCCTGATCCGCACACACCTGCTGTCCCTCCGGGACCTTGCCACCGTACCGGCCTGGCGTACCCGTTTCGGTGAGGTGCTGCGCACCCTGCCGGAGGACCTCGCGGAGTACAAAGGCATCGCTCGATTCAACGACGCAGCCGCTTCATGGTTGCTGGAAGGTTGAGAGAATGACCACCGCCCCGATTTCCTCTTCCAGCACTGCGCAGTCGGTGGTCTCCCTCATGGGTTCGATCGCCGATGTCGGCCGGGACCCCACCCGTGGCGGTTACTCACGACCCGTGTACAGCACGGCCGAACTGGACCTGCGGTCGTGGTTCGTGGAGGCCGCCCAGCGGCGTGGCCTCGACGTCGAGACCGACCGCAACGGGATCGTCTGGGCCTGGTGGGACGTCCCCGACCACGAACGCGCGGACGCCGTGGTCACCGGATCCCACGTGGACTCCGTTCCCGGCGGCGGCGCCTACGACGGACCACTGGGCGTGGCGTCCTCCCTGGCGGCCGTCGACATCCTGCGCGAACGCCGCTTCACCCCCTCCCGGCCGATCGCCGTCGCGGTGTTCCCGGAGGAGGAGGGCTCCCGTTTCGGGATCGCCTGCCTGGGATCCCGCCTGTTCACCGGGGCCATTTCCCCCGAGAAGGCACTGAACCTCAAGGACGGCGACGGCACGACCTTCGCCGACGTCCTGCGCGGCAACGGGCAGGACCCGGAGGCCGTCGGTGTCGACCGGGCCGGGCTGGACCGGATCGGGATTTTCCTGGAACTGCACGTCGAGCAGGGCCGGGGCCTGGTGGACCTGGGGGCACCCGTCGGGGTGGCCTCCTCCATTCTGGGTCACGGCCGCTGGCGGATCTCGGTGTCCGGGCAGGGCAACCACGCGGGCACCACGCTGATGACCGACCGGCGCGACCCCATGGTCGCGGCCGCCCGCGCCGTCGTGGCGGTGCGTGACATCGCCGTGCTCCACGACTCCGCCCGGGCCACCGTGGGTCGGCTGCAGCCGGTACCGGGCGGGACCAACGTGATCGCTTCCCGCGTGGACTTCTGGCTCGACGTCCGCCACCCCGACGACGCCGTGACGGCCGCGGTGGTGGAGCAGATCTATGCCGCGGCCCGCGCCGTCGCGGCCGAGGAAGGATGCTCGGTGACCCTGACCGAGGAGTCGCTGAGCACCACGGTTCACTTCGACACGACCATCGCCTCCGGTCTGGCTGCCGCCACCGGCGGCTCCCCTCTGCTGCCGACCGGTGCGGGCCACGATGCAGGCGTGCTGTCCAGCCATGTGCCCACGGGCATGCTGTTTGTGCGCAACCCCACCGGGATCTCCCACTCCCCGGAGGAACTCTGCGAGGACGAGGACGCCCGGGCCGGAGCAGCGGCCCTGGCCGACGCCCTCGCCGTCCACGCCGGCTGGGCGTCCCCGGCGGCCGGGTCGGCCCACGGCGTCGACGGCCACGGCGTGTTCCGGACGAGGTGACGCCGCGATCGGTTGTGGGCCGGTCGATGCTCAGGGGCGAGTCGTCGGGTGCGGGTCGGCGATGGCGAGGAACCGGATCGGCATGGTGACGAGCTTGGCCGGCCCGTGCGGTGCCTCGCCCTCGAACAGCAACGAGTCCCCGGGGAGCATGCGGTACTGGTGTGCCCCGTGGGTGTACTCCATCTCGCCCTCGAGCATGTACAGGAACTCCGTGCCTGGGTGCTGGAAGAGCGGGAACACGTCGGAGGCGCGGGTGAGGGTCACCAGCGTCGGTTCCAAGGCGTCCTCACGGTTGCGCAGGCTGCCGAGGATCTTGTACTCGTGTCCGCGGCGGGTGCCGCTGCGCACCACCACGGCACCCTCCCCGGCCTTGGTGTAGGAGGCCTGCCGCTCGGTCTCCACGCCGCGGAAGAGGGCGGTCACCGGGATGCCGAGCTCGTAGGCCACCCGGTCGAGTGTGGTCAGCGAGCAGGAGGTTGAGGCGCTCTCGATCTTGGAGATCATGGCCTTGGACAACCCGGTGCGCTCGGCGAGGTCGGAAGCGGTCAACCCCAGGGCGGCCCGGAAGTGCTTGACCTGCTCACCGATGGAGCGCTCGAGACGACCAGGGGGAGGTGCCCCGGGACCCGAAGCGGACGCGGCATCGGCGGGTTCCGCCGTGTTGTCCACTGTCTGCTGTTCACTGGTGGCCATCAGCCCATGGTATCTGGGGCGGCCCCTCCCAACCGCTACTCCCAGGGAGAGAGGGTCGACGTCGTCAGGGGCGGGTGCGGTCACGGTGCCTCCAGCTGGGAACGGAATCGAGGTGGTGGCGCTCCGGCGGGGCCTCACCACCTCGATCTATCGGGTCAAAGCGCGGGCGTGCTGAAGGAGCCGAAGTGGTAGTCCGGCTCAGCGTGCTGGTGTTCATCGAGACGACGCTCATCATGAGCATGTTGAGCGTCGACTTCACCCGGGTCATGCCGGCGTAGAAGAACGCCAGTGCGGGATTCATGAAATAGATCACGGCCACACTGCCCCTGCGGAGAGACCTTCGCCCATCGGAGGCTTCCTTTGCGGCCGGATCGGTGAGAGAAAAACGCCGTGTGGTGGCGCGAGGCCGGAGACTCAAAACACGAGCGTCCCGGTGCCCGGCCGGAAGGCGGCCGGGACGTCGCCCGCTCCGGTGGCGAGGTCGGCGACCATGGCTCCGATGAGTGGGGCGAACTTCGCTCCGTGCCCCGAGCACGGGGAGACCACGGTGACGCTGTCAGCAGAGTCCAGGACGAAGTTCTCGTCCGGGGTGTTGGTGAACAGGCAGGTGGTCTCGGCATACGGCTCCGGGACGAGACCGGGCAGGTGGCGCCGCACGTACTCGACGACCTTGGCGCGGTTGGCAGGATCGATCACTCCGTTCTGCTGGGCGGCCGAGCGCATCGGCCGGCCCCCGTTGTACTCGGCCAGCTTCTGCCCGGCGAACCCTGCGTCGAGTCCACCCGGCAGGCCGTAGACCTGCAGGTCGTCCTTGTGGATGAGGGTGGGCCAGGGCTGGTCGGCGTCGCGGTAGGGGAAGTGGTAGGCGTTCTCCTGCATCACCGTGAACCGCGGCAGTCCTGCGAGGAAGGCCGGGGGCAGGGACAGATGCTGCAGCAGGTCCGGCAGCCAGCCGCCGGCGGCGACCACCACATGAGCGGCCTCGAGGGTTGCGCCGTCCGGGCCCGTGACGACGAATCCGGTCCCGGAGCGGGTGATGAAGGCGACCGGCCAGGAGGTGTGCAGCTGCGCCCCGGCGGCCACGGCGAGGTCCACCATGGCCTCCACGGTGGTGTGGGCGTCGAGCACCCCTGCAGCGGGCTGGTGCAGGACGGGGGTGTCGAAGATGAACTGGGGCCAGCGCTCCATGGCCTCGGCGGGCGAGTACAGTGCGTGCTCCACCCCGGCCTGCTCCAGGACCCGGGCCAGGTCCTCGGGCTGCCGGATGCGGCCGTGGTCCACGCAGCCGACCCGGTCGATCAGTTGCTTACCGGAGTCTTTCTCCAGCTGGTCCCACAGCGGCTCTGCCCGGACCACGAGCTCGGCGTAGAAGGGTTCCGGGTAGGCGTAGCGGAAAATCCGGGCCGACCCGTGGGAGGAGCCCTGATCCCCGGCGGGGACGTCGCGCTCGAGGAGCACGACTTCCTCGCCGCGGGTGGCCAGCTGCCAGGCGGTGGCCGCGCCCATGAGCCCGGCGCCGACCACCACGTACGGGCCGGCTCTCACTGGGACAGCCCGGGGATCCAGGTGGTGCCGGCCAGTGGGACCTTGGCCATCGCGGCGGCCTCCACCGTGAGGGCCACGAGGTCCTCGGGTTCGAGGTGGCGCAGGTTGGACTTCCCGCAGGCCCTAGCGATGGTCTGGGCCTCCATGGTGAGCACGCGCAGGTAGTTGGCGATCCGTCGCCCGCCCTCGACCGGGTCCAGGCGGGCCGAGAGCTCCGGGTCCTGGGTGGAGATCCCGGCGGGGTCGCGGCCGTCCTGGAAGTCGTCGTAGTACCCGGCGGCCGAGCCCAGGGCGGCGTACTCGTGCTGGTACTTCGGGTCGTTGTCGCCCAGGGCGATCAGGGCCGCGGTGCCGATGGCCACGGCGTCGGCGCCCAGGGCCATGGCTTTGGCGACGTCGGCGCCGGTGCGGATGCCGCCGGAGACGATGAGCTGGACCTTGCGGTGCATCCCCAGCTCCTGGAGGGCCCGTACGGCCTCGGGGATCGCGGCCAGGGTGGGGATGCCGACGTTCTCGATGAACACCTGCTGGGTGGCCGCAGTGCCGCCCTGCATGCCGTCGACCACGACGACGTCGGCCCCGGCCTTCACGGCCAGTGCGGTGTCGTAGTAGGGGCGGGAGGCGCCGACCTTGATGTAGATGGGCTTTTCCCAGTCGGTGATCTCGCGCAGCTCGGCGATCTTGATCTCCAGGTCGTCGGGCCCGGTCCAGTCGGGGTGGCGGCAGGCCGAGCGCTGGTCGATGCCCACGGGTAGGGTGCGCATGGCCGCGACGCGCTCGGTGATCTTCTGGCCCAGCAGCATCCCGCCGCCGCCGGGCTTGGCCCCCTGGCCAAGGACCACCTCGATGGCGTCGGCCTGGCGCAGGTCGTCGGGGTTCATGCCGTAGCGCGAGGGGAGGTACTGATAGACAAGGGTCTTGGAGTGCCCGCGCTCCTCGGGGGTCATGCCACCGTCCCCGGTGGTCGTCGAGGTCCCGACCCCGCTGGCGCCGGTGCCCAGGGCCTCCTTGGCGTTGGCCGACAGCGCCCCGAAGCTCATGCCGGCGATGGTCACGGGGATGTCCAGGTGCAGCGGTTTGGAGGCGTGGCGGTCGCCGAGGACGACGTCGGTGTCGCAGCGTTCCCGGTAGCCCTCGAGCGGGTAGCGCGACATCGAGGCGCCCAGGAAGAGCAGGTCGTCGAAGTGCGGCAGCTTGCGCTTGGCGCCCCAGCCGCGGATGTCGTAGACGCCGGTGGCCGCGGCGTGCTGGATGTCGGCGATGGCGGCGCGGTCGAAGGTGGCCGACTCGCGCAGGCCCAGCTGCCCCGGGGTGGGGGCGCCGGGTGCTGCAGTGGGGGAGTGGAAGTCCGTGATGGTCATGGCGGGTCTCCTCAGTAGGCGCTGGAGTTGGCGGCGTTGAAGTGGTACAGGGTGCGGCCCGAGCCGTAGCGGCGGAAGTCTGCCGGGTCCTCGTCGCGCCCCGCCGCGGCGAGCAGTTCGGCGAGTTCCTCGAGGTGCTCGGGGCGCATCTGCTTCTCGATGCAGTCGGAGCCCAGGGAGGCCACGGTGCCCTTGACGTAGATGCGGGTCTCGTACAGGGAATCCCCGAGGCTGTCTCCAGCGTCGCCGCACACCACCAGGCGCCCGGCCTGGGCCATGAACGCGGACATGTGCCCGACGTTGCCGCCCACCACGATGTCGACGCCTTTCATGGAGATCCCGCAGCGGGCGGAGGCGTTGCCGTCGACGACGACGAGCCCCCCGTGGCCGGTGGCGGCGACCGCCTGGGAGGCGTCGCCCTTGACGTGGACGCGCCCGGACATGATGTTCTCGGCCAGGCCCTGGCCGGCGTTGCCGGTGACGGTGATGTCGGCGCTCTTGTGCATGCCGGCGAAGAAGTAGCCGACGTGGCCCTCGACGGTCATGGTCAGCGGTCGGTCGATGCCGACGGCGATGTTGTGCTTGCCGGCCGGGTTGCGCACCAGCCACTCGGGGCTGGTGTCCGCGGGGTCGTGCAGCGCCTGGTTGAGTTCGCGCACCGAGGACTGGGCGAGATCCACCACTGTGGTGTCCGCGGTCTCGACGGCGGTCGGGGCGGGTTCGTGGGCGACAGCGGTCATGTCAGATTCCTCCTGGGATCGTGGGGGGGTCAGGCGCGCCAGGTGTAGACCTGGCCGGGCTCGGGCTCGAAGACACGGGCGTTCTCGATGCCCGGGAGCTCTGCTAGGGCGCGGAACTCGGAGGCCATGGCCACCCAGTCCTCGGTCTCAGCAATGACGGCGGGCTTGCACGAGATGGGGTCGCGGACCACGGCCATGCCGTCCTTGGTGGTCACGACCAGGGTGTAGAAGCCGTCAAAGACCTCGCTGAGGTTCTCCAGGGCGGTTTCCAGGTCTTCGCCGGCCTCCAGGCGGGTGGCGATGTAGCGGGCGGCGACCTCGGAGTCGTTGGCGGAGTCGAAGACGACCCCGGTGCGCTGGAGCTCCTTGCGGATCGAGGCGTGGTTGGAGAACGACCCGTTGTGCACCAGGCACAGGTCGTCGGCCACGGAGAAGGGGTGGGAACCGGCTGCGGTGACGGCGGACTCGGTGGCCATGCGGGTGTGGGCCACGCCGCGGGACCCGGCCATGGACACCAGGTCGTGCGCCTCGGCGACGTCGCGGGGGTTGCCCACGCTCTTCATGACGGCCACGTGCTGGCCTTGACCGATGACGTCGAATCCCGTCAGCACGGCGTCCAGGGCGGCGGTAAGCTCCGCCGAGGTCGCCCTGCCGGAGACCAGGGTGGTGTTGCCGAGGACCTCGACCGACACCTCCGCCTCGGGAAGCTCGAGCTCCAGTTCCGCCCCGAGCTGGGCCGGGGTCTTGCCCAGGTCCGTGCCGAGCAGGCTCAGCACGGTGGAGTCCTGGTCGTTGAGCTGCGGGTTGTCGTAGACCGCCATACCCGCGGAGTCGGGGCCGCGCTCGATCACCTCGCACAGCATGGTGTTCAACAGGGCACCGAGCTGGGGGCGCAGGGCCGGGTTCTTGATCTGGAGGGCGGCGATTCCGCACATGGTGGTTCTCCTCGGGTGTGCTTCGGTGGAAGATCCGGGTCGAAAGACTCAGAAGTGGGTCAGGTAGGTGGTCAGCTCCCACTGGCTCACCTGGTTGTGCCAGGACAGGAACTCCTCTTCCTTGGCCCTCGCGTAGTACTCGCCGATCGCACGGTCACCGCCGATCGAGGCCAGCACCACCTCGTCCTGGCGCAGTGCTGCGGTCGCGTGCAGCAGCGTGGCGGGCAGTTCCACCGCAGCCTCGGGCTGCTCGCCGGGACCGCACGGGGTTCCCGGGTCGACTTGCCGGTCCATGCCGTCCAGGCCGGCCTCGAGGACGGACGCCATCATGAGGTAGGGGTTGCCGGAGCCGTCGCCGCCGCGCAACTCGATGCGCTTGTCGTCGGGGACGCGGATGAAGTGGGTGCGGTCGTTGCCACCGTAGGTCGCCTTGCGCGGGGACCACGTGGCTCCGGAGACCGAGGTCTGGGCGTTGCGCCGCTTGTAGGAGTTCACGGTGGGCGCCATGTAGGCCAGCAGCGCCGAACTGTGCTCGAGGACACCGCCGATGAAGGAGTAGGCATGCTCCGAAAGTCCCAGGCCGCGGACGTCGTCGCGGTCCGGGAACAGCGGCCGGTCCCCGTCCCACAGGGACAGGTGCATGTGCATCCCCGAGCCGGGTCGGTCGGTGAAGGGCTTGGGCATGAACGTGGCCGTCATGCCGGCCTCGGCGGCCAGCATGGAGATGATGTAGCGGGCGATGATCACCCGGTCGGCGGTGACCATCGCGTCGGCGTAGGCGAAGTTCTGCTCGAACTGGCCTGCGCCGTCCTCGTGGTCGTTGGCGTAGTTGCCCCAGCCCAGGGAGTTCATCGCCTCCGAGATGGAGGTCAGGTGCTCGTACATCCGGGTCACCCCGCGGGCGTCGTAGCAGGGGTGCGGTGAGTTGTCGCGTTCGTCGGCCGTGGTGATGGAACCGTCCTCGTTCGCCTTCACCAGGAAGTACTCGAGCTCCGCGCCGACCATGGGCCTCAGACCCCGCTCAGCCAGCTTGGCCAGCGTTTTCTTCAGAGCCACGCGGGGCGCATAAGGCCACGGTTCGCCGTTGACGTGCGGGTCGCACTGGACCATGCCCAGGCCCTTTTTCACGAAGTGCAGCGGGGTAAAAGAGGACAAGTCTGGAACGACGACCAGATCCGGGTCCTGGGGTTCCTGGCCGATCATGCCCGCGGCGAAACCGGCGAACCCCATGCCGTCGTACTGCAGCTCATCAGCGGCCGAGACGGGCACGAGCTTGGCGCAGGGGCGGCCGGTCATGTCGACGAAAGTGGCCAGGAGGAAGTCGACGCCGTCGGCCCGGGCCAGCTCCGCCAGGGAGGGCGTGGGCAGCGCGGCCAGGTCGAGATCGGTGGCGGGACGAGTCAGCGGAGCGGTGGCGGTCATGGGAACATCCTTCGCTAGTGTCTCATTATGAAACAGTGTTCACCATCAATAAACCATAGAGGTGTTTCCATGGGGGCACCGGGTGTTTCGAGACGGTAAAAAATGAAGGAGCCGAAAGTGGTCCGTATGTCTGCGTCGCCTCCCGTGGTCCTCGGCCTGTCACCGGCGGGGCCTGGAGTGCTTGAGCGGGCGGCCAAGGTCTCTGTCAGCGATGCGCGGGTCTGAAGGACACCACTGCCACGAGGCCCTCGCCGGTGAGCTCGGCCGCGGTTCGCCCACGGCAGCGCACGGTGTCGTGTACGCCGAGCGCATGTTCAGCGCCGTCGACCGCCAAGGTCACCCGCCCCGCCAGCAGGATGGCGCACTGGCCGAAAAGGACTGGGCGCGGACGGCTCCGCCGCAACTGTTCGACCACCACCGACGCGCTGACGACGGTGTGGCGGGCGATCACATTGAGGGCATGCACGGGCCCGTTGGGCAGTTCAGCTTGGACCGCTGCATCCCCAGGGAAGCGGAAGGGGGCTCCTCGCTCCACGTCGTGCAGGCGGCCGTCAACCGTCAACGTCACCGGACCCCCCATTACCACGGTGAAAACCCTTTCCATATCGGGAAACTCGGAGAACGAGCCCGCCTCGTTGATCACGGCCAGGCTCAGTCGCCAGGCGTATCCTTTGCCATCGTCGATCTCCTGGGTTGCGATCTCTCGCGTCGTTCCTCCACCGTTGCGCCAGCTGGTGGGGCGCAACGCCCGATATCTGATGATCGGACCGGTGCCGTACTGGCTCATGGGGTTCTCCTGGTTGCTGAGGAATTCTCCTGGTTTCTTGCCTTGCAAGACCGTTGAATTTTAGTAATCAATGCGGCCGCCCGGACCGGGGTCACCACGTTCGTCGCCGTGGACCTCGGCGACGAGGAACTGGCCGTCGCACGGAGGTTCGGTGTCACCCACACCGTCGACTCGAAGGAGGCCGACCCCGTCGAAGCGATCCGGGAGTTCACGGGCGGGTTCGGGGTCGATCTGGTGATCGACGCGGTCGGCATCGCGCCGACCTTCTAGCAGGGGTTCGAGGCCTGTGACCTGGCGGGGCGCATGGTCCTAGTCGGGGTGCCCGACCCCGGCAACACTTGGGAGATCCCGCTGGACCCGGTGTTCGAGGGCGGCGGTTCGATCAGGTCGGCCTGGTACGGCGACACGCTGCCCTCCCGGGACTTCCCGATGCTGGTGGACCAGTACCGGGCCGGTCGGCTGGACCCGGACGGTTTCGTGACCGAGCGGATCGGCATCGACGAAGTGGAGCCCGCGTTTGAGAGGATGAAGGCCGGCACTGTGCTGCGCTCCGTCGTCGAGATCGCCCCTGCTGCGCCGGCCGCCTGGTGAGCGCCTCTAACCTCTGACCTGCTCCCGGTTGCACCGGTGCAGTCACGGCAGTTGCATCAGTGGCGCGATGTTCACGGCGTTTCAGCGGCTACTTGTACTGCAATCAGTACCGGCCGACCCGTACGGTGCGCTTCCAGTTGGTTCCGTAGTTCTGCATGTGGATGCGAGTGCGGTCAGCGCGAAAAAAGTCCTGGGCGAACTCCACCGGCGCCCGGTGCACGTCCCATGCCACCCGGCGGATGTCCAGCAGCGCCGCCGCCGGATCGACCGCGAGCAGCATGGCCTGCTCGTCCGTGGCTGATGTCACCTCGACCGTCTCCTCGGCGCGATCAAGCTCCAGCCCGTACTCGCCGGCCAGCAGGTGGTAAAGCGAGTTCGTCAGGTCGTGAGAGAGCAGGCCAGGAAATCGCGCCGAGGGCAGCACGGACAGGTCCAGGGACCACGGGACCTCGTCGACTAGGCGAAGCCGCCGGATGCGCAGGACGGGCTGGTCCTTGGTCAGCTCCAGGTTGCGGACCTCGTCGGCCAGCGGCAGTCCCATGGTCGCGCCGAGCACCCGGGTGGCGATGGTCCGGCCCTGGTGCATCACCATTTGCGGAACGCCCTCCACGGTGTTCAGATGGCGCTGGATGCGCCCGTCGTGGAAGAACACTCCGCCCGACCGGCCGAGCACCCGCCGGAGGGTGCCCTCGTCTTCCAGGCGTTCGATGGCTTGGCGCAGGACCGCGCGCCCGATGCCCAGGTGTTCGGCGAGGGCGCGTTCGCTGCCGATCAGCTCACCGGGCCGGAACCGTTCCATCCGGCAGTGCCGGGCCAGTGCGGCGTAGGCCAGCTCGGCGGCGGGCACCTTTCCCGCCGCCGAGGGCTCCTGGCTGTTCATGGTGCACGCACTCCTCCGCGGGGACGGCTACGCTCCCAGCGCGGTGAGCGATTCGTCGAGGGCGCCCACGAGCCAGTCGATGTCGGCGGGCTGGAACGCGAGCGGCGGGCGCAGCTTCAGCACGTTGCCGTGCGGGCCCGCGACAGACGTTAGCACTCCGCGTTCGCGTAGCTGTTCGAGCACCCCCAGGGCTAGGTCGCGGTCCGGTTCACGGGTGGCACGGTCCGTGACGAGCTCGAAGCCGATGAACAGCCCCGTGCCCCGGACGTCCCCGACCGCGGAGTGCGTGCCGGCTAAGCCGGTCAGGCCCGAGAGGAGCTGGGCGCCCACCGCACGGCTGTGTTCCTGCAGCCCTTCCTCCCGGATGGTCGTCAGCACCGCCTGTGCGGCGGCCATGGACACGGGGTTGCCGCCGAAGGTGTTGAAGTAGGGGATGGTGTCGCTGAACGCGGCGAGCACGTCCGCCTTGGCCACGAGCCCGGAGACCGGGATGCCGTTGCCCATGGGCTTGCCGAGGGTCACGACGTCGGGCACGATCCCGTGCCGCTGGAACCCCCAAAATGCCTCGCCGGTGCGCCCGAAACCGGGCTGGACCTCATCGGCGATGATGATGCCACCGGCGCGGTGGATCACCTCGGCCGCCTCCTGAAGGTAGCCGGCGGGACCGGGCAGAACCCCGTCGGAGGAGAAGATCGAGTCGGCAATGAATCCTGCGAAGCGGATCCCCTGCTCCTCCATGTCCGCGATCGCGTCCCGGACCCGGTCGGCGAACCAGAAACCGAGCCCGGCGCCGTCGGGTCCGGCGGTGGGACCCAGACGGTAGGCGTCGGGGGCGGGAACGAGGCGGGTGGTGGGGCTCAACGGCTGGCCCGAGCCCAGGGCCGGGGATACCCCCGAGGTCAGCTCGCTGGTGCCGTGGTAGGCCTCGGTAGTGGCGATCATGCCCTCGCCACCGCTGTACGCCTTGGCCACACGGATGGCCAGATCGTTGGCCTCCGAACCGGTGCACATGTACATGGCCTTGTCGAGCTCCCCGGGCATCGTGGAGAGCAGGTCGTCGGTGTAGTCGAGGATGCGCTCGTGCAGGTATCGCGTGTGAGTATTGAGTGTCTGCATCTGCTCGGTCACCGCCGCGATGACCGCCGGGTGGCAGTGCCCCAGGCTGGCCACGTTGTTGTAGACGTCCAGGTACTTGCGCCCGTCGGCGTCCCACAGGTACTGACCCGCCCCCCGGACCAGGTGCACGGGGTTGCGGTAGAAGAGCCGGTACGACGCTCCGAGCACCTCGTCACGGCGCTCGGTCAGGCGGCGCACCCCGGGCGCGAGGTTGGCGGCGTCCTGTGCGCGATAGCTGTTGGTGTCCATGATGGTGGAACGCGCGGCCATGGGTGAGCCTCCTTGATGATCACGATGTGCACGGTCGTGTGCACGGAACAATGGATGGGAATTATCGGGAAAGGGCGTCTAAGGACTCCGGGAGAACCTGGCCACCGTCCACCGTGAGCATCTGGCCTGTGACATAGGCGGCCTCGCGCGTGGCGAGGAATGCGGCGGCGTAGCCGATCTCCTCCGGACGCCCCAGGCGCCCGGCCGGGACGGCGGTGGACATGGATCTCAGGTAGTCCTCGCCCAGGTCCTGGAGTCCCTCCGACTCCACGTTGCCGGGCAGCACCGCATTGACTGTGATGCCGCGCGGGGCCAGTTCGACGGCGGCGGTCCGCATGAATCCGAGCTGAGCCGCCTTCGACGCGCCGTAGTGGGCCCAGCCCGGATACCCCGTGGTGGGGCCGGTGATGGATGAGGTGAGGACGACCCGCCCCCGGCCGGAGGCGGTCAGCGCGTCGAGGCAGGCCTGCACGGAGTAGATCGACCCTTTCACGTTGACGTCCAGCACGTCGTCGAGGTCCTTCGGTGACATGGTCTCCAACGACGCTTGCGGGAAGATCCCCGCGTTGGCGCACAGCACGTCCAGCCCGCCCCAGGCGTCCATGACAGCGCCCGTCATGGCCCGGCAGGATTCCGGGTCGGCCACGTCGACCACCACGCCGAGGGTGCGGCCCGAGCCCATGTCCTCGAGCCGGGTCACCGCCCGGTCCAGGTCGGTGGCGCTGCGGGCGGCGACGGAGACATCCGCCCCTGCGGCGGCGAAGACCGAGGCGATGCCGAACCCGATGCCCCTGCTGCCACCGGTAATCAACACTTTCGTGCTGGAGAGATCGAAGAGTGGAGTGCTCATCAAACGTCCTTTCAGGATGGTCGGGTCGCCCCCGTGATCGGAACCGCATGGGAGCGACGTCGTGGACTGGCGAGGACCCGATGTCGGCGCCGTCGCGGGAAGTCGTCCCAGCGCCCACGGTCGTGGGGACGACCCTTTGGTGCTCATGAGATGCACGGCCATGTCGGCGGGGCCCAACCCTCGAGATGTCGTGTCGATGGGCTCAAGTCTGTTCGAGCGGCGCCGGCTCCGGGCGCCGGCACGTTAACACCGGGTGACGATAAGGCCGCCGTAACTAAATGGTTTGTTTCCGGCCCCCCGCGGTGTAACCGGTGCGTGAACTATGCGGGATCGGTGCCGGAAGTCCACCGAGGGCGTGCCATACTCGCCGTCGGGGCCCATCCCTCCTCAGTACGAGGAGCATCCCGTGAACGCCACGACCTTCACCTCACCACTGGCTGTGTTCGACGACCTCCGGCGCGGCGACCCCGCCCCGGACTGGATCGTCGCGGCAGCCGTCACCGCCTGGGACCTGGACCCGGCACGAACCTTGATCTCGATGATGGCCGTGTCGGAGAACGCCACGTTCCGCGTCGACGTCGACGGCACACCCTGCTGGATCCTGCGCGTGCACCGCCCCGGTCACGTGGGCGACAACGCCCAGATCGCCAGCGAGCTCACCTGGATGCACCGGCTGGCGGAGGACACGCAGGTGCACGTCCCCGGCGTGGTGCCCACTGCTTCCGGACAGTTGGTGCACGCCTTCACCGGCTCCAACGGTGCCCCGTGGTTCTGTGTGGCCTTCACCTTCGTGGCGGGCGTCATCCTCGAGGACGTCGCTGATCCCCGCCCGTACTATGGCCGGATCGGCGCGATAACGGCGCGCCTGCACGACCAAGTGCAGCACTGGGCGCCCCCGACAGGGTTCACCCGGTTCTCCTGGCGGCTCGAGGACATGCTGGGGAAGCGGAGCCGGTGGGGGGATTGGCGCCGGGCCGAGTTGACCACCGGGGAGACCACTGTCCTGGAACGGGCCGAGCTCGCGGCCGTCACCGTTCTGGACACCCTTCCGCACACCCCGGAGTACTGGGGCCTGGTGCACGCGGACCTGCGCCCGTCCAACATCATGATCGACGACGACGTCCTCACGGTCATCGACTTCGACGACTGCGGCTTCTCGTGGCTTCTCTACGACTTCGCCTCCGCGCTGTCCTTCATCGAGCACGAGGCCTACACCCCGGACATCGCCAAGAGCTGGGTCGAGGGATACCGCACCGTCCGTCCCCTCGACGATGAGTCCCTGGCGCACGCGGCCGCCCTGAGCATGGTCCGCCGGCTGACCCTGCTCGGCTGGACCACCACCCACCGCCCGGACGCCTTGCCGTCGCAGCTGTGGGACGCACAGATCCCGGGCACCGTCAGCGTGGCCGAGCGCTACCTGGTCTCACCGACCTGGCTCTTCGACTGAGCCCGTCACCACACTCCCCACTGGTCGCGGCACGAAACCTGCCGCGGCGCGCCCACTCGTTCTTGGAAGGACTTTCGCGGTGCGGATCAGTCGAGCTTGGGCCTTGGTGATCGTTCGATCGCCCACGTGTCCCTCCACCAGTTCTTCCCGACCCCGCTCCGGGCCCGTCAACCTGGGAGGAGAAGCGGTGTGGTCTCCACGGATCCGGTGTGGTTTTCCACGGGCCGGAAGGAGATTGAGGCTTGTGAGCGCTGCGCTTGATCTGACTGGCGGACGTGGGGCGGGAGATGCTCCTATCTGATGTTCAGACGGTGGTGGGGCGCGCGGTCGGCCGCGGAGATGCCGAAAGCCCGGCCAAACTCTGCGGCTGCCGCGCCACGTTTGTCCTGCTGCCCTGGACGTTCAGGGGTTGCCCCAGCTGTGTGCGGATCCGCAGCGGGGTCGCATCGAGTCCGGTCCGGGCCTGTTGCTCGAGCCGGCACAGCGCGGCGTTGTTCATGTTGATCGTGACTATGGTGTTCACCTTGGTACCTCACGGACTCGAACGGAAGGGATTTCGTGGGCGCGGCCTCAGCGACGATCTCTCGCCACCGGTGCGGAACGGGGACCTGCCCTGGACGAGCTTCCCGGACAGGGTCGGTGATCGACGAAGTGGACGGCGCCGGTGGCCGTCAAACGGAGTCACGACCCGGGTGCGCAGTACCTGCGCCGGCCCCAGGTCCGTGCCGGGGGGTCCGGTTCCCTGTGCAAATCTGGTAAGCCGTGCTTCTCGATCCGGGCCCGGATCGCGGCGGTGTTCGAGCTGATCCGCCGGGGCATCGAGGGGGGGCGGCGACGACCGGATCCCCAGGGCCCCTTGCCTGCTGACGGCCTGGCAAGAGTACGGTTCGTGGCCGATGTCCTCGGCGTCGCTTCGTCACCGGAGGCCTCTGTTGTCCCGCTTGCCCTGGAGGTACCCGGCCGTCTTTCCGGTGGGGCGGAAGGAACACCGCGACGATCCGGGTGCGGTCTGAGGTCAACGGGCCAGGGTGAAGCTGTAGCCCACGTTACGCACCGTGGTGATCAGGTGCTCGTGGTCGGCGCCCAGCTTGGCGCGCAGGC
>NZ_JAVKPV010000019.1:0-49756 GCF_040981075.1 Kocuria sp. CPCC 205263
CGTCGACGGGGACCTCGAGCAGGTCCGCGCCGTAGCTGAGGGCGGTGCCGGAGCCGTTCGTGTAGGTGGGGCTCTCGACCACCACGAGGTCTCCGGGGTCCACGAACAGCTTGAACGCCAGGTCGAGACCCTGCATGCCCCCGGAGGTGATCACGAGGCGCTCGGGGCGGGTCGGCTCCGGGGTGGTGGAGTGGTGCTCCACGACCGTCTCGATCAGCCCGGGCTCTCCCTCGGTGGCCCCGTAGGTGAAGGAACTGTCGTCGAGCACCTCGGCGGCGATGCGGCGGAACTCGGCGGTGGGGATCACCTCGGCGGCGGGGGCGCCCATCGCGAAGCGGACGATGTCGTGGGTCTGGGCGGCCAGCAGGGAGGTGGAGGAGTCGATCACGGAGCCGACGAGTCCGTCGGCCCGCCGGGCCAGGGGCAACAGCCCCTGGCCCGGGTCCCCACTGATCCCGTGAGTGGGCTTGACGGCGAGGTTCTCGACCGTGGTGAGGTGTGTGGTGGTGGTCGTCATGGGTTTCTCACTTCCTGATGAGCGCTCGGGGGAACGAGGTGAAAGTCTCCACCCCGGTGCGCGTGACGCGCACGGACTCGGAGACCTCGTACCCGTACCCGGTCATCCACATCCCGCAGATGACGTGGAAGGTCATGTTCTCGGCCAGCACGGACTCGTCCTCCGTGCGGATGCTGATGGTGCGCTCCCCCCAGTCGGGTGGATAACCGATGCCGATGGAGTACCCGAGCCGGCTGTGCTTCTCCAGTCCGCGTTCTGCCAGCGACCAGTTCCAGGCGCTGGCCAGCTCCCGGACCGGCACCCCTTCGGCCACGGTGTCGAGGACGGCCTGCAGGCCCTCGCCCACGGCCGCCTCCAGGCGCAGCAGCTCGTCCGAAGGCGGGCCCAGCATCACCGTGCGGGCCAGAGGGACGTGGTAGCGCCGGTGCGCGCCGGCCAGCTCCACGACCACGGCGTCGCCCTCCCGGAGGACGCGGTCGGACCATGTCAGGTGGGGGGTGTCGGCGGAGGCGCCCGTCGGCAGCATGGGCACGATCGCGGGGAAGTCGCCCCACGCGTCGTCGACGCCCTCGGCCTGGGCCCGGGCGATCTGGGCGGCCACCCGGTTCTGCGGGACACCGGGCTCGATCGCGTCGATCGCGGCCTGCATCGCTACCGTGGTGACCCGGGCCGCGGTGCGCATGTACTGGATTTCGGCCTCCGACTTCACGGCACGCGCCCAGTTCACGAGCTCGAAGCAGTCAACGAGTGTCCACTCCGGCAGCGCGTTGACCAGGGAGCGGTACCCCTTGGGGGAGAAGAAGTGGGAGTCCATCTCGAGGCCGACGCACCCGCGGGCGGCCGGGGCGATCTGGCCGCGGCGGCGCAGATCGAACGCCACCCAGTCGAAGGGATGCAGATGGGGACGGTGGACGTAGCGCTCGGGATAGCCGACGATCTGATCCGGGGGCAGCCACGAGGTGCGGAAGGCCCCGTTGGCGTCCATCTCCCGCAAATAGAGGAGCATCTCGCCCTGTGCCGGCACGAACAGCATCTGCGGGGTGTAAAACGACCAGGCATCGTAACCGGTGAGGTAGAAGATGTTCGCGGGATCCGTCACGATCAGGGCGCCAAGGTCCTGATAGTCCATGCGCTCACGCACCATCACCAAACGCTGTGCGTACTCCTCAGCGGAAAAGAGAGACGCACGGACATCGGCGTTGCCCTGTCGATCCGGGACACCGAGGCCCAACTCTGTGATGTTGCCGGGGCCAAGCTTCGATGTGGTCATAGCTCATCATCAAATCTGTCGTTCTTATTGTCAACAATAGACGGCTGGTTATGCCTTGGGCGACCGGTGCGGAAGTCATGGTCGTAAAGCTCTGCCGAGTCCTTGCTCAGCCGACCCCGTCAAAGTCCCGCACCCATACTGGTGCTGCCAAGCGCGAGGAGCCTGGCCGATGGGGTTCACTTCAGTTCTATCCCGTCAGACCGCGACCAGATCTTGCCGGTCGGTGTAGTCCAGGCCGTGGGCCTCGCTCACGGAGCGGTGGGTGACCCGCCCGGCGTGGGTGTTGAGCCCCGCGGCCAGGGCGGGATCGGCGGCCAGGGCGGCCTCGGCGCCCTTGTCGGCCAGGGCCACGGCGTAGGGGAGGGTGACGTTGGTCAGCGCGTAGGTGGAGGTGTTCGGCACGGCTCCGGGCATGTTGGCCACGCAGTAGAAGACCGTGTCGTGGACGCGGAAGGTGGGGTCCTCGTGGGTGGTGGGGCGGGAGTCGGCGAAGCAGCCGCCCTGGTCCACGGCGATGTCCACCAGCACGCTGCCGGGATTCATGGCCGCGACCATCGCGTTGCTCACCAGTTTCGGGGCCCTGGCTCCGGGGATCAGTACGGAGCCGATGACGAGGTCGGCCTCGGTCACGGCGCGCTCGACCTCGTAGGCGTTGGAGGCGATGGTGGTCAGGCGCCCGGCGTACTGCGCATCGAGGGCCCGCAACCGGTCGACGTCGATGTCGAGGATGCTCACGTCCGCGCCCAGGCCCACGGCCATGGCGGCGGCGTTGGTGCCGGCCACCCCCGCGCCCAGGACGGTGACCTTCGCCGGGCGCACCCCGGGCACCCCGCCCAGTAGCACGCCCTTGCCCCCGGCCGGGGCGGTGAGGGCCGCGGCCCCGGCCTGGACGGCCAGTCGCCCGGCGACCTCGCTCATCGGGGCCAGCAGGGGCAGGCGCTTCCCGGCGGTCTGGACCGTCTCGTAGGCGATGGCGGTGACCCCGGCCTCCAGAAGGGCGGCCGTCAGCTCGGGCTCGGCGGCCAGGTGCAGGTAGGTGAACAGCACCAGGCCCTCGCGGAAGCGGTGGTACTCGGAGGCCACCGGCTCCTTGACCTTCAGGACCATGTCGGCGCGGGACCACAGCTCGTCCGCGTCGGCGAGGATCTGCGCGCCGGCGGCGGTGTAGGCGGCGTCGTCGATCCCCGAGCCGGTCCCGGCCCCGGCCTCGACGAGGACCTCGTGGCCGTGGGCGACCAGCTCGTGCACGCCCGAGGCGGTGATGGCCACCCGGAACTCGTTGTTCTTCACTTCGCGGGGAACGGAGACAATCATGACGGACCTTCCGAAGAAACATGGACTAGACGAAGAAATTCTGGCGTATTCATGCCATCACTGGAGGTAGGATTGCAGATCCTTCGATAGTTCGCGCCAAATCTACAGAATGGTAGAAAAGGTGACCCGCATCACGCAATCCTCGCCGCAGGATCGACGCCCGCCCTACGAGCTCGACGACCTCGACCGTCGCCTGCTGGAACTGCTGCGAGCCAACGCGCGGATGACCAACCAAGCCCTGAGCGAGAACCTCGGGGTGGCCCCCTCCACGTGCCTGGCGAGGATGAAGACCCTGCAGTGGGCCGGAGTAATCCGTCGCTTCACCATCGAGGTGGACCCCAAAGCATCGGGGCAGACCATCGAGGCGCTGATCAGCGTGCGCCTGCGCCCCGGAGCTCGCCAGCAAATGGCCGCCTTCGGCGAGAACTTGAAGAAGGTGCCGGAAGTTACCCAGTTCTTCTTCGTCGGCGGAGTGGACGACTTCCTGATTCACGTCATCACGCGGGACACCGACCACATCCGCCAATTCGTGCTCGAACACCTGTCCTCGAACCCAATCGTGGCTGCCACCCAGACCAGTCTGATTTTCGAGCATGTGACAGGTCTCGATGCTCTCTGAATAACGCGCCACGACGACGGCAGGGCACGCCGCGCCTGCGCACAGGCAAGACGAAGTAGGTATATCCGAGAGCTTGGAAGCGGGTCAGCCACTATCACCGTGTCTGGCTGTTTATGGCACAGCTATTGCGAGGCCGCCTGGTCCATGCGGACATGAAATTAAGGATTCTCTGGGTGGCGCGTCAGCACTTCAGGGGCTCGACTCTACATATGACCTGTATTAGTCGCGGATTCGATTGAGGAATTGATCAGTCGACACTGATGCTGGTGTTTTGGTCGGTCAGGATGAGGTCCCATCCGGTGCTTCCGCGCACGACGGTGGCGTGCTTGATCGTGTCGTCATTATCCATCCAGTGCAGCTCGTGGCCGCTGACGGCGGCTTGGTAGCCGCACTGCCGGGCCACCCAGGCGCCTTCTGCCAATGCCTTGACGTGGCTTTCGGGCCAGGTCAAGTGAGCCACTGCTGCGCAGACGGCCACGGCGAAACTGCTCAGCATGGCCACCACACCCAGAATTGGGGGAAGCCAGGGGAGCCAGGTGAGGCCCACGGACAGGGGCATGCCGATCAGTGCGATCGCGGCCGGGTTGTTCCACCATGTCGGCTCCGGCGATCGGGGGGTTGGCGCGATGTTGGGAAAGACCCGCACCGTCGTGTCGGTGGTGGGACGGTGCGGGTCGTCGAAGGACTGCTGCAGGCTCACAGGGGGCTCCAGAGGGCAAACGGGAACAAATGCAGATGGCGATGGGTCAAGGAAGCACGAGGATGATGGCGGCCAGCGGCACGGTGGCTGGCACGGACCCTCCCTTTCGGTTTATCACCGACTGCGGCCAAACTCCTCAGCGGGAGACCGTTGGTTTGCTCACACGTACCGGCCGGTCTCACCGACCCCTAGTCTCAGCATCGGCGCTTAAACAAACCGGCGTCGAGGCCGGGAAGGTGGGACGGGACCAGAGCGACCATGCCATCCGGGACCGGGCACCGAATTCCCGCTTGCGGCTCAGCCCACCGCTTTACATATGGCCGGCTACCGGACACTGCCCACGGGAACGACGTTGCAGTTGGGGTTCCTGAGCGAGCTACGGTCCTGGCGTGGTTCCCGATTCCCACCCGGCCGGGTGGGGCGTGTCCCTCATGCCGGATCCCGGTCCCTCATGCGGCCTGCATGGTCGGCCTTGGACGGAGGGCGCTGAGCAGACGACCGCGCACGCCTGCCGGAGCCGCCTCTGATAAGAACTCCGCCGGCGCGACCCCCGAAGGTGCCGGAGCAGATACCGGATGCTCAGCGGCGATGGTGTGCCGGTAGGCCATGGCCTGCAACTCCACGGCGGGGTAGTCCACTGCGTGTGCGGCACTGTCCGCGGGACGGATGGTGCGGAACGCGGCGGCGGCGTCCTGCAGGGAACGTGCGGCGATGACTGGGGCCGCAGCCTCTATGTGGGGACGCACCGCGGTGCGGTAGGCGGTGCGTTCGTGCTCGGTGCACTCGGCCCACGTCCGGTATGCAGGGTGGAGTCCCATGGCCCGTTCGTACTGGGCGCGGGCAGCGGCCTCGACAGCGTCGGTGAGGTCGATGGTGGACATTGCTACTCCTGAGGTGCGGCTCGTGCTGTTTCTGGTGGCGCCGGCCTCGCCATGGTGCGTGCACCGGGATGGTGCCGTCACCGGCGGTCCTCCTGCGGCGCGCATGCCTTGCTCGGGGGCGGCGTCGGTGGCGGCCACGATCTTTCGGTCCTGTCGGTGGGTCATCGTGGGGTCCTTCCCTGTCTCGTTGCTCGTCTCGGGCTTCACCGCTCTGACGAGCTCTACAAGTTCTAGGGTGCCCTCGTCTCGTCGCTGTGCCGTCGTGCGCGAGGACTGATCCGGTGTACTGCATCGGCAGTAGCCGGGCGCCCATCGGCAGCGATGGCATTGTCCCGTTCGTAGGCATCAGGGGTGGCGGGTACGTCCCTATCGGTACGTGCTGTTCGCCGACCCTGAGGGCGGGGCATTCGGACAGCTCGCTGATCTCCCCTGGACCCCAAACACTTTTGTGCAGCGGAGCGAGCCCGGTCCCGGAAGTGGTTGCGCGGGGGTTGGAGCGAGGAGGGGGCCGCTCCTCGGCTTGGATGATCGCCACCGGTTCCTGGCTCTGCAGGGGTCCGTCGTGGGTGATTGGTCAGCGCATCAAGTCCACCACGATGCGATCCACGTCGGTGACTGTGTTGAGGTCGGTGTGGGGCGGGCCTGCGCGGGGGCCGGCACGGACCCGGGTTCGGGGCCTGAGACTGATCGTGGGGCGCAGGTCTGCGGGGGGTCGTGCTGTCGTGTTCGACGGTGTGTGGTGGAACTGCTCTGGCGGTGTGGTGGTTCTTCAGCCTCCGGGGCCAGGACCTCAGCAGCGGGTGCGCCGGTCGAAGCGATAGAGGTGACCGCTGCGGGAGCGGGTGGGGGCGGCGACCTCGGAGGATGCCTATGTACCGCGCATCTCCAAAGCGAGCTCACGGTCCTCGAGCGGGGAGTCCACGGCGATGACGTGCACCTCGGTCGGACGGGGGTCCTCGAGCACCTGCTGGTCCAGGCCGGGGCCGGCAACCACCCAGACCCTCTCCCCGCCCGGCGCGTACGTGGCGAGAGCCAGGGACTCTTCGAGGTTTGTGGCCGTCATAGCACCCTCGTCGACGAGTTCGCGGGCTGAGGTCACCACGATGCGGGTGCGGCCGGGCCAGGCCCGGATGCCGCTGGGAATGGAGTGTCAGGTGTGCCGGTCCATGACCATGGGGTGCGTGCCGGTCATCTGCTTCGAAGAGGCCGCGTTCTCGGAAGCTGGCCGCAGGGCCGCGTTTTCAGCGCCCATGGTGTCCCGGCTGGTTTGGATCCGGATTGCCATCGGAGTGGGAGAGTCGGTGGGGTTCAAGTGTCCTCCTGCGCGCTGAGCGGAGGGTGTCAACGATGCCTTGGGAAGGGAGGAGGCATTTCGCATGGCCGATGTGGTGGATACGGCGGGTCCGGCGACTCTGATGGGCAGGGCCGCTGTCCGGGTCATGCCGCGAGATCGAGGCGTGACTGGGCCTTTGTGGCGGTGGGGCAGCGCACCAGGAGTCCTTCCTGCTGGATGTGCAGGCGGATGCGGTGGCCTTCCCCGACGACGTCTCCGTCGACCTGGACCGGTTGCGGGCTCTGGCTGTGGAACTCGAGGGTGTGTCCGCGGAATCGGGGCATGAGCGGGTGGGGGCGGTGGTTGGAGGTCGCGACCGCCCAGGCGAGCCTAATCCAGTCCCAGCGGCTGTGGGGGAGCAGGGCCACGCCGTCGAGGAGCCCGTCGCCGGGGTCGGCGTCGGGCATCAAGGACAGGTCCATGGTGAGGGTGCCGCAGTTGCCGACGACGACGCCGTGGCTGGCCGGGCTCGACACTTCTTGGCCGTCATGCCAGATGGTAGAGCGGGTCATCGGCCGCCGGAGCGCACGCATCCCGGCGACGATGTAGGCGGCCGCCCCCAGTCGCTGCTTCAGCTGCTCGCCGGCTCCGGTCATCATGGCGGCGTCGAATCCGGCTCCGGCCATGATGAGGAAGGGGAAGGCCTCCCAGTCGGTGCCCTGACCGGTGCGGTCCAGTTCCAGCCGTCCCACGTCCAGGCGACGGTCCACGCCCCGGCAGGCCACGCGCACCGCGGCTGCGACGTCGCCCAGCGGCACGCCCAGGTTGCGGGCCAGCAGATTCCCGGTGCCTGCAGGCAGCAGTCCCAGCGGTACCGCGGAGCCTGCCAGTTCCTGGGCGACGGCGCGGATGGTGCCGTCGCCACCGGCGACCAGCACGAGGTCGACGCCGGCGGCAGCGGTTTCTCGCGCCTGGTCGGTTCCGCCGGTGGAGGCGGTCGTGAACAGCCACAGCGGGGAGGACCAGCCCAGGTCAGCCAACGCGGCGTCCACCTCGGTACGGAAGCGGCTCAGCTCACCGGTCCGGTGGAATTTCGTCGGGTTCACCACCACCGCCGCCCGCCCCCCATGAGATGCCGGCGGCGTGGCTCGCCCAGGCACCGGGGCGGGCAACCGGTGCGATGGGGCAGGCGCGGGGGTCACGGTCGTGGGGTGCGCGGTCGCAGGTGTGGGGGTGAGCAGGTGTGAGGTCATGGGGCAAGCCTCTCGGACTTCGGTGCTGCGGGCGTCGTCTGTGCGGACTGTCGGTTCCTACTGTCGATGCAGTAGGCCCAACCGGGCGCGGTCCGTGGAGCCCTGGGACCGGCCGGTGCGTGCCCGGGTCAGGTCGGCAGCGGTGTGGGTGCGATTCCGGGGGCGGTGGTGACTGGCGCCGTCGATGCTCTGGTGGCTCGTATGGCCAACCACACCGAGGCCGCGCCCACGGCCAGGCCGGCGGGGACGTCGATGAGGTAGTGCCATCCGAAGTAGACGGTGGCCACAGCTGTCAGCAGGAGGTAGGTCCACATGGCGATCCGTACCAGCCGGGGGGCGCCGGTGCGGTGGGTGATCAGTGCGGCGGTGAACACGATGGACACCTGCAGGGAGGCGAAGGCAGCGATGCCCTGCATGGCCTCGGTGGCGTGGGGATCGGGGAGGGCTTCCAGGCGGTTGGCATGGAGGGAGTCCCGCAGGTCCGCCACCGCGGTGCCGGGCAGGTCGGTAAAGACGGAGGGCCGGACGTAGACCGGCCCCAGAGAGGGGACGGCGTAGTAGGTGATGGTCCCGAGGATCCAGTTCCAGCACAGCGCCGTGACGTACCAGGCGCCGCGGGTCAGTTGGTCGGACCAGATCAGGGCCGCGGTCAAGGAGACGGGAACTAAGCCCAGGAAGGCCATGTAGACCACGGAGAGGATCTCGGCGTTGAGCCCGGTGCCCAGCAGGTGGTGGAGGACGTCTGCGGGGTAGAGCCCTGCGGCGAACCACTGGTCGGTGGCCATCAGCGCGGGATCGAGCAGTTGCTCGCGCAGGAAGGGCAGGTAGCTCTTGAGGTTGCGGTAGGCCACGTAGGCGAGATAGAAACTGGCCAGCCCGGCTGCGGCGACCGCCAGGCGGGAGGTGGTCCACCGTGTCTGCCACGCCTTCACGACGCTGGGGAGCAGGTGCCGGGGAGCGGGTCGTTGCCGCAGCACGCGCGGGAAGAGGTCCAGGGCGATCATCGCGACCACAATCAGGGGCAGGCGCAGATAGCTGGGCCCCAGGAATCCGTCGGGGTCGCGCAGCGGCAATCCGGCCACGACTGCAGTGAGCACGGTCAGCAGCGCGAAGGTCGATGTCACGACCAGAGGAAGACCGAACAGGCGACGCCACAGCAGATAATCACGACCGGTGTCGGTGGCCATCGGATGCTCATGGCACGGAGGTTCCGGAACCGTTGCGACAGCTCCCGACCGCCGTCGGGTTCCGGACTGGTCCAGGAGGGCGGGGGAGACGGTGGGTCGCCGTCCTACCTCGGCGGACCCGGGAGGGCTCGGCCACTGCTCGACCGTGCTGCGGGCGCTGTGGGCCGGGATGGTCCGGTGGAGCGGGTGCGCATCGGTGGTCATGGACTTGTCCTTCTGCTGATTGCGGTGGGACCGTTCACGCCCATGGGGGTGAGCCCCTCGGGTGATCGGTTAGGACGGGGCATGGGTGACCCGGTAATCCGGGTAGCGGATGATCGGGCACTCCCTGCTGGGGGGTGCCTCTATGGTTTCTGTCAAGCTGCCAGGACCACCGGTGACGGGGTCTGAGGCTCGGTGGGGTCCTGGTCGAGGGTTCCGTCGCGGAGCATGGCGAAGAGGACGTCGGTCCGGCGTCGTGCCAGGGCGATGATCGCCTGGTTGTGGCGTTTGCCCTGGGCGCGTTTTCGGTCGTAGTAGGCCCTCGAAGGGCCGTGGTGCAGCGAGGCGAAGGCCGAGAGGAACAGCGCCCGCTTCAGCCTCTTGTTCCCGCCCTTGGCGGCGTGCTCGCCGCGGATCGAGGTCCCCGACCTACGGGTGACCGGGGCGATCCGGCGTAGGAGGCCAGGTGCCCGGCATCGGCGAGGTCCTTGCCGACGACCTCGGTGAGGATCCTCGCGGCGGTCCTGACCCCTACCCCGGGCATCGAGGTCAGGACCGGGCAAAGAGGGTGGGCCTCCACGAGGGCCTCGACCTGGGCGGCCACCGTGGCGCGCTGGTGGATCAGGGCGGCCAGCTGCCCGGCCAGGATCGGGATCACCGTGGCGGCGGCCTCGGTGCCGGCCACCACCACCGTCTGCTGCCCCAGGGCGGTGAAGATCTCCTCGGTCAACGGCTCGGCCAGCCGCGGAGCATGCTTGCGCAACCGTGCCCGCACGTGACCCCTGCCGGCGGCGGCCAGCTTGGCGGGGGTCGGGTAGCGGGTGAGCAGGTCGGCCACCGCCGGGTGCGTCACCCGCGGTCCCAGCGCCCGTTCCAGGGCGGGGTGGATCTGGGTGAGCATGCCCGGCAAGCGGTTAGAAGTGGCGGTGATCTGCGCAGCGAGGTCGTCGTCGAAACCGGCCAGCACCGCCAGCTCCGCGATCTGGGCCTCATCCACCCGGATGCTCCGCAGGGTGTGCGGCATGGTCCGGGCCGCCTCGGCGATGATTAACGCGTCCCGAGCATCGGTCTTCGCCGTGCCCGGGTGCAGATCGGCGATCCGGCGCATCGCCAGCCCCGGCAGATAGGCCACGGCGACCCCCTCTGTCGTCTGGGCCACGGCCACCGGCAGCGCCCCGATGGTGGCCGGCTGGTCCACGACCATCAGCACAGGCCCATGCGCATCCCGCAGGTCGGTGAGGATGGCCCGTAGCCGGGCCTCGTCGTTGGGCAGGGCCTTGTCGTAGACCGTCTTCCCGGCACCTGTCACCGCCACGGCATGGTGGTCGGACTTGCCGACGTCCAGGCCGATGAACACGGCCGGTGATTGCTCCTCCATGGCGGTTTCCTCCTCGACCTGGGCCCACAGCGCATGCCAGCCGGCCGGAGGGTGGTCACGCTCGGCATCCACGTTACGAAGGTCCCAGCCACAGGCGGGTCGTGCCTCTATCAGCGATCCGTGACCACCGGACCGGCCCACGGTGACAACACCCCCCGGATCATCGACGACTGGGGGCAAACGATCATGCCGAGGACCGGCCGGTCAGCACCCCTCCATCCTGCTGGACGGAGAAGCTGGGAAGAAGGTAACGGGGCTGGCGTGGTTCTCACCCGGGGGCGGTCGCTGCGACCGTTCGGGGGAACACGGAGCCCGGTGATGGTTGCTCAGCCTGTGGCGGCCTCAGCCCTTGGTGCCGGGGAGTTCGCCTTCCCGGCTTCCTGGGGCAACGCAGTGCCGCTGGAGATGGCCGTCAGCTGCTTGCCCGGCCGGGGCCGAGACGTATCACGAGAGGCGCCGTCCGGATTGCTCCGGACGGCGCCTCTGCCTTCTTCCTCGTCACGGATCGTCTGCAGATCACCTGTGACTGACTATCTGCGCAAGCAGAGCCTCCCTCATCCGACCGAGGTCCACCAACGAAGTGTGATCAGGCATTCACCAGCTCGTCCTTTCTGCTGTTCTCCGTGGTGCCGGTCTTGTTGTCGGTGGTTTCGAGTGCGTGGCCTTCGATGTCGATGTTCGGAATGATGCGGTCCATCCACTTCGGCATCCACCAGGCGCTCTTGCCGAGCAGGGAGAGCATTGCGGGCATCAGGATCAGGCGGACGATGAACACATCAGCGATGACTCCCACGACCAGTCCGAAAGCGATCGAGGCGGCGATGGCCATGGTGCTTGAGGCGAAGCCGGCGAAGACGACGGCCATGATGGTGCCGGCCGCGACGAGGACGGGGGCTGAGCGGGTGAATCCTTCGACGATGGCGTCCTTGGGGCTCATGCCCTTGGAGTGCATTTCCTGGATGCGGGAGACCAGGAAGACCTGGTAGTCCATGGCCAGTCCGAACAGGACGCCGACGAGCAGGATCGGCAGCAGGCTCAGCATCGGGTCGCCCTGGGGCGCGGGGATGATCGCATCGAGCCAGCCCCACTGGAAGACCGCGACGCTGCCGCCGAAGGACGCTGCGACGGAGAAGAGGAATCCGAGGGTGGCGATGACCGGGATGACGAGGGAGCGGAACATGATGGTCAGCAGCACCAGGGACAGCAGCACGATGACCACGAGGTACTGGATCAGCGCCTGGTTCAGCTCGGCGTCCTCATCGATGTAGATCACGGCCTCACCAGTCACCTGGAGAGTGACGCCGGAGAGACTTGTGTCATCGCGGATGGTGCTGACCAGGTCCTTGGTCTGGTCGTCGATGGGGCTGCCCTCCGGTATGACGGTCAGCAAAGTGGCGTCATTGGTGTCGTTGACCTGTCCGGGGACGACCTGCTGGACGCCTTCCATGGCGGTGAGTTCTTCCTGGATGGCCGGCAGCTGCGCGTCGATGTCGGCCCCTTCGGCGAAGACGAGCAGCGGGCTCTGCGTGCCGCCGAACTCGTCCAGCACAAGGTTGTAGGCAGTACGTTCGGTGGACTGCGGATCGGGGCCACCGGGCATGTTGTAGGCGGTCTTCAGATCCAGCACGGGTGCGGCGACGACGCCGAGCACGAGGACTCCGCCGAGAATGGACAGGATCGGTCGCTTGACGACCGTCTTCGCCCAGCTGTGCAGGAAACCCTTACGTGCCACCCCGGGCTGAGCCGTGACCGTGCCCTCCGGAAGGTGGCGTTCCTTGCGGGGCAGAGCGCGGCGGCCCATGATGCGCATGAAGACCGGCAGGAGCGTCAGGGCCATGAGCACGGCGATGAGGACAGCAAAGGCCGCTGCCATACCCATCTCGGTGATGGCCGTGATGTTGACGATGCTCAGCCCGACCAGGGCGATCAGGACGGTCAGGCCTGCGAAGACGACGGCTGTGCCGGCCGTGCCGGTGGCACGGGCGATAGCGTCCTCCGTTGTTCGTCCTTCGCGCAGCTCGGTGCGGAAGCGGGACATGATGAACAGGCTGTAGTCGATGCCGACAGCCAGCCCCAGCATGGCGGCGAGGATGATGACGGTGTCACCGACCGGGAAGATCGTGCCGTAAGCCAGCACCCCGAGCACCCCGACTCCGGTGCCCACGGCTGCGATGAGCAGGTTGGACCCGGCGGCACGCAGGGACCCGAAGGTGAGCAGGAGCACGACAAAGGCGACGAGGACGCCGGCCGCCTCCCCTGGACCGGAGTGGGGTGCGCTGGTGTCCAGGAGGTTCCCGCCCAGTTCGACCCGCAGGTCCTCGGGGGCGTCGTTGCGCAGCTCGAGTGCGGCCTCATACAGCTCTGTTTTCTCCGCAGTGTCACCCAGCTCGGCGTAGCTCAGCGTGGCAACCGCCACGGACTGGCTCGGGGAAACGTTCGGGGCGGCAGGGTCCAAAGGATCCGACACCGCCGTCACACCAGGCAGTTCCGCAGCCCGGGCCAGCATCTCGTCGATCGTGTCTGCGGTGCCCGGATCGGTCACCGAAGAACCGCCGGGAGCTGCGAACACCAGCTGCAGGGTGTCTGCCACCTCCGGATTGTTCTCCAGCGCAGGGAACTCCTCGTTGACCCTGTCCAGGGTGCGGGAAGCCTCTGTTGCGGACACTGACTGCTCAGCGGCCTCGGATTCTTTGGGGTTGATGATTCCGGCGGCCATGACACCGGAGAAAGTGACGAAGATCAGGGTCCACACACCCACCACTATGAGTCGGTGCCGGGCGCTGAAGCGCCCGAGGCGGGAGAGGAAAAGAGACATCGGAGGGCCTTTCGAAGGGTGTTTTTCTGACCAGCGCGGGTGGGCCTGTGATGGCCTGAGGAAGCGGCAGGAACGTGATGGCATGGTGTGCGGCCCGCGAACAGGACGCGTCGTCGACCACGGATATCAACATCCTTTCGCTGGACAGGAGCCGTCGCGTCATCCGGAGGAAGCGAGTGGGGGTACTGCAGATGCAGTACCCCGGGTGATGGCCCTTCGCAGGTGAGCGTGAGCAGGAACTTGTCCTCAGGGGCCGGTGCTCACCTGCTGCGAGCAGGGCTCGTCACCGGCAGTTGTCGACGTCGCCGAAGCTGCGGGCGAGCCTGCGCAGCGTCTCGGTCACCGCGTTGATCGCCGCCGTGGGCCCGTTCGACGCCCCGGCGGTGTCCTCGGCCCTCATGACGTGGGTGGCGAGAAACGGGGATCAGAGCGTCTGCGCGGTGACCGGTGGGCCGCTGTGCTCGGCGTCTGGCCGGGCGTGAGCGCGCTTCCACAACCGGTGCAGCAGCTCCTGGTCCATTCCCTCGTGGATGCCGCCGGCGGGGGAGGTGACCTCGGTGCCGTGCACCTGGGTGTGCAGCTGTTCCATGCGGCGATCCAACTGTTCCGCCGCCTCGGCGGCCTCCAACAGGCTGTCGACCAGATCGGTGGGAACGTCCCGGTCGTACTTGTAGTAGATCTTGTGCTCCAGACTCGCCCAGAAGTCCATGGCGATCGTGCGGATCTGCACTTCGACGGTCACCGGGACCGCCCCGGAGGTGAGGAACACCGGAATCTCCACCAGCGCATGCAGGCTCTTGTAGCCACTGGGCTTCGGCTGGGCGATGTAGTCCTTGACGCGGATCACCCGCACGTCGGCCTGCGACGTCAGGGTGTCGAGGATCCGGTAGGTGTCGGCGATGAAGCTGCACGTGATCCGCACCCCGGCGATGTCATGGATGCCGGCCCGGATTGCCTCCGAGGTCGGTTCCAGACCACAGCGCACCGTTTTCTTCAAGATGCTCTCGATCGACTTGATCCGGGAGCCGACGTGCTCGATGGGGTTGTAGCGATGCAGGTGCCTGAACTCTCGGCGAAGGATCGAGACCTTGGTCAGCATCTCGTCGACGGCGAACTGGTGCTCCATCCGAAGGCGTGTGAGGTCCTCGCCCGTCTGGTGTGCGAAAGCCAACAGCTCCGATTCGGACGCCTCCGGCGCAGGGGTGGCCTCCGGCGGTGTCGGCTGCTCGAGCAGGGCGGTCTCCCCTGCCTCCGGGTGCTGGTGGAAGCTGGTCATGATCTCACTTCTGAGGGCATCGCTGGGAATGGTGTGGTGTTCTCGGACGTCGATGGTGCCGTGGACGGACCGTGCCGGTGGGCGGATACGATGGTGACGGACAGGTACTGACCCATCAGGTGGGGCACCGGTCTAGGAGGGGTCCCGGTGAGCGTTCAGGCGGCCACGAAGCTGGTGGCGGGACGGTAGAAGTCCGCCACGGCATTGACCTGCACCACCGCACCCGCCGGCAGGCCGGCGACCTGCACGATGGTGCGCGCCGGGTACGGGTCGCACAGCCGCTGCCGGAAGACGGCCTCCAAGGCCGGCAAGTGGGTGAAGTCGGTGAGGTACACGGTGGTCTGGACCAGGTGCTCCAGGCCCAGCCCGGCACCACGCAGCACGGCCTCGAGGCGGTCGAGCACGACAGCGCACTGCGCTGCGGGATCCGCTCCGGCCAGCTCCCCGGTCACCGGGTCACGCCCGATCAGCCCGGACACGAAACCCAGGGACCCGGCCCGCATCAGCGCCGAGTACGCGCTACCGGAAGGAGAGAGACTGTGCGCGAAGAGGTCGTGCTGGGCCGGTGGGACGGTCAGGGCCTCAGGCGGGTGCTGGGCCGGACGCAGGCTGGACATGGGCAAGGACTCCATCGGGTACGAGGTCGTTGATCGCTGGACTGTGGAGGTGGGGCCGGCCGGTGCTGGAACGTCCGCTCCGGCCGGATCGGTTGTGCTCCATCCTGGCTCCTCGTCAGCTGCCCGGCGTCGTCCCGGTGGACGGTTCGGATGTACTGCAGACGTAGTACGCGCCCGGTGCGGCACCTGGGAGGATGAGGCATTGTGAACACCTCCCCCTCCACCGACCAGTGGCCGGCTCGACCGCTGTGGCTGCTGCCCGTGGTTCCGCTGGACCGTCTCACCACCGTGATCAGCGTCCTGGCCCTGGTGGCCGAGAGCATCACCGTGCCGGGGCACCCCCCTGAGGCCTACATCGGGATCGCACTCAGCGCCATTGGTGTGGCCCTCGCCCGCCGCCACCGGTTGGCGGGATTGGTGCTGGTGGCAACAGCACCGCTGCTGGCCGCCCTGCTGGGCCTCCAACCGTTGGCCTTGTGGACGGTGGCGATCTACCAGGCCTTCTCCGTGACCTCACGCGGTGCCTCCGGGCTGATGGCCGCCGCTGTCGTGGGCGCGGCCAACTACACCGCGGTGTCCCTATCCGAGGGCACCTTCGCGCTGGGAGCGAACCCGCTGGCATCGGTCGCCGTCTCTGCGGCGGTGGCCGCCGCCGCGGCAGGCAGCGCACTGTGCGCCCAGCACCAGTACTGGTCGTCCCTGCAGCAGCGGGCCCAGGAGGCCCTCGACACCCGGGAGGCGGCCGTGCGGCGCAGCGTGGCCGAGGAACGGGTGCGCATCGCCCGGGACCTGCACGACAGCATCGGTCACCGTGTGGCAGTGGTGAGCATGCGCCTGGGCGCAGCCGAGGTCCACCTCCCCCCGGGGGCCGCCGCCGCCCAGGAAGATCTTGCCCAGGCCCGCACCGGCATCCAGGACGTGCTGGGGGAGATGCAACAGATCCTGCAGGTGCTGCGGGTCGACACCCCCGAGGAGGCCGACCAGAACTGCGCCCCCACCCCCGACCTCAGTCACCTCCCCGAGCTGGTGGACTCCTTCCGCGCCGGCGGGATGGACCTGGAAGCCCACCTCGTCAACGACACCGGCCCGATCGCCGCCCACGTCTCCTCAGCGGCCTACCGCATCACCCAGGAAGCCCTCACCAACGCGCACAAGCACGGGGTGGGCACCGTATGGTTGACCCTCGACCATGATGAGAAGGTGCTCACCATCGAGGTCACCAACCTCAAACACTCCGCCATACCGGCATCCACCGGCCGCCCTCCCACCAGGCCCCTGAACTCCTCCCCGGGCGCCGCCGGGGGCCACGGCGTGATCGGCATGCGCGAACGCGCCCGCTCCACCGGAGGCCACCTGACGATCGACGACGAGGACCTGTTCCGGCTCCGGGCCCAACTGCCCGTCCACGGGAAAGGAACCCCATGATCCGCGTAATGATCGTCGATGACCAGGAACTGATCAGAGCAGGCCTGCGCACCATCATCGACGCCCACCCCGATCTCACCGTCGTGGCCGAGGCCGCCGACGGCTTCGCGGCCCTGAAGCTCCTGGAGACCACCGCAGCCGACGTCGCACTGATGGACATCCGCATGCCGGGCATCGACGGGGTGGAAGTCACCCGGCGCCTGCGCCGAATCTACTCCCCGGAGCAACTGCGGATCCTCGTGCTGACGACCTTCGAACAGGACGAGAACGTGCTGCGCGCGATCAAAGCCGGCGCCGACGGCTTCCTGGGCAAAGGAGCAGGCCCGGCCGAGATCACCACCGGGATCCTGGAAACCGCCCGGGGCGCCCGAGCCCTGTCCTCAAAGGCTCTCGGTGCGGTGGTCGAGCACATCACCCACGACACGAGCGTTCCCACCGACCCCGCCGCCGCCCAACTGTTCACCCGGCTCACCGCCCGGGAACAAGAGGTCGTCCAGGCCATCGTGTCCGGGCTGGACAACGCCGAGATCGCCGCGAAACTGTTCGTCTCCCCCTACACCGCCAAGACCCACGCCAACCGTGCCATGACCAAGATCGGCGCCCGCGACCGCGCCCAACTGGTATCCCTGGCCTTCCGAGCCGGCATGCGCCCCTGACCCGCCGGGAACCCTCAGTTCCGTCGTCCATCGGGTCCCTGCCTAGTGAGATTCTTGTCGGGGGCGGATGCACAGTCCCCGGCAACGGTGCGCGCGGCGCCGAGAAAGCCCCGAATGCCGCCCCCCACCATCGACGGGGGGCAACTTCTCCTGCGCCTGTGGGAGAGCCCGCGCAACCAGGCCGCGCCGACTTCCACCGCGAGTGGCGCCTGACGTCGCACTCTCATGGCGCCATGGTGCGATGGCGCCACCGGCGTTCAGCGGCAACTCCAGAGCGGCGTTCAACGAGAACCTCGGGCCCGTGCGTCCTCACAAGCCACCCGTCAACTGGCTGTCACGACCCCTGAGTCCTCCACTCGCGTAGTACTACAGCCGTGCAGACCAGGCATGGCCGCGGGCGCGACCCCAGCGGCAAGCACCGACTGGGCATCATTCGGTCTCGGTCCTCATCCCGCAGTCGAGCGCTGTGGTGGGCGAGGAGCCGGCACTGCCAGAGACCGAACTGCAGGGGCGATCCCTACTGCCGATGCAGTAGAGGAAACCACTCCGTCCGCCGGATGCCTCCCGGATCGGAGACGGCGAGACTGAAAACATACCGAAAGCACCGATCAAAGGACAGATCCGATATGAGCACGACTCCCTTGACCTCGAAGAACACCGTTCAGGAGTGGTTGGACGACGCCGTCGGTGGGCCGATCCTGCGAGGGATTCTCGCCCGAGGGGGCCAGACGGAGGAGGATCTGCGCCCGGTGCGTCAGCTCTCCCTGCGTGCTCTGGTGGAACTGGGCGGTGGCCGGTTCCCGCGGGAACTGGTCGACACCCTCGTGAAGGAAGCCAACGGCGGAGTCATCCCGGTGGAAGAGACCCAAGAGGCCGCGCCCACCATCGGCAACGCACGCTTCGGCGGCAAGACGGTGATCGTCACCGGCGCCGGTTCTGGCATCGGTCGAGCGACAGCGCGCCGGATCATCGGTGAGGGCGGTCGGGTCGTGGCGGTGGACGTGGTCGCTGAACGCCTCGAGGAGCTGGCCGGTGCCTGCCCGGCGGGCACCGTGGTGCCCGTGGCCGCCGACATCACCTCGTCCGAGGGCATCGACGCCATCGTCGCCGCTGCCGGTGAGCGCATCGACGCTCTGGCCAACGTCGCCGGGATCATGGACGGGATGACGCCCTTGCACGAGACCGAGGACGGGCTGTGGCGTCGGGTGTTCTCGGTCAACGTGGAGGGCACTTTCGCCCTCAGCCGGGCTGTGCTGCCGGCCATGCTGGCGGCCGGGCGTGGGGCGATCGTCAATGTCGCCTCCGAGGCGTCCCTGCGCGGCAACGCCGCCGGCACCGCCTACACCGCCTCCAAGCACGCGGTCGTGGGGATCACCAAGAGCTCGGCGTTCTTCTACGGGCCTTCCGGGATCCGCACCAACGCGGTCGCCCCCGGCCCGACCGCCACCGGCATCGAAGGAACGATGTCCTCCGCGTTCGCCCGTGAGCGCCTCGGTGCGTTCATGGCCCTGATCCCGCCGGTGGTCGAGGCCGAGCGGATGGCCGCCTCGATCACCTGGCTGCTCAGCGAGGACTCGGCCAACGTCAACGGTGTCGTGCTCGCCTCCGACGGCGGATGGTCCGTGCAGTAGCTGCGCCCTTCTCCAGTCCCTTGCTTTTCTGTCCCTGCCCCCTACCCCCAGCCCCCCTTGCCCCCGTTTAGACCAGGAGTCCTGCACCATGACCTTCGAGCCCTCCACCGACCCCACCACCGGTTCCGCACAAGACGTGGACCTGGACGCGTTGCGCGCCAAGTACCGTCACGAGCGCAATCGACGGATCCGCCCCGACGGCGCGGGACAGTACCGTCGGGCTGCTGGGGAGTTCGGCTACTACGCGAAGGACCCGTACACCCCGCGCACCGAGCGGGCGCCCAAGGACGACCGTGTGGAGGTGCTGGTGATCGGCGCCGGTTTCGGCGGATTGCTCACTGCCTCGCGCCTGCGCCAGCAGGGGGTCGCCTCCCTGCGGTTGATGGATGAGGCCGGTGATGTCGGGGGCACTTGGTACTGGAACCGCTACCCCGGGATCCACTGCGACATCGAGTCCTACGTGTACCTGCCGTTGCTCGAAGAGCTCGGTTACGTCCCGAAGTGGCGCTACGCCCCGGGTGAGGAGATCCGCCGCCACGCGGTGGCGATCGCCCACCACTTCGACCTCTACCGCGACACCCTCTTCCAGACCCGGGCGACCGGTCTGAGCTGGGATGAGGAGGAGGAGGAGTGGCTGGTGACCACCGACCGTGGCGACCGTTTCCGCGCCCGCTTCGTGGTCACCTCCTCCGGGACGCTGACCCAGCCCAAGCTCCCGGGCATCCCCGGGATCGAGACGTTCCGCGGCCACACCTTCCACACCAGCCGGTGGGACTACGGCTACACCGGAGGTGACCAGGACGGGGGTCTCACCGGGCTGGCGGACAAGCGTGTGGCGGTGGTCGGAACCGGAGCCACCGGGCTGCAGGTCATCCCGCACCTCGGCCAGGACGCGCAGGAGCTCATCGTGTTCCAACGCACCCCCTCCACGGTGGATGTGCGTGACAACCGACGGACCGACCCGGAATGGACGGCATCGCTGCAGCCGGGGTGGCAACGGGCGCGGATGGAGAACTTCCTCGCCGTGCTGGCCGGTGAACCGGTCGAGGAAAGCCTGGTGCAGGACGGGTGGACGGCCACGACGAGGCTGCAGCGGCAGATCCTCACCGGTTCCCTCGACACCAGCCTCTCCCTGGACGAGCGCGAGCGGCGCGACGAGCTGGCCGACTTCGTGACGATGAACCGCCTGCGGGCCCGCGTGGAGGAGGTCGTCGAGGACCCTGCGACGGCCGAGGCGCTCAAGCCCTGGTACCGCTACATGTGCAAGCGCCCCGGCTTCAGCGACACCTACCTGCCCACGTTCAACCGGCCCAACGTCACCCTCGTCGACACCGCCGACACCGGCGGCATCACCGCGATGACCGAGACGGCCGTCGTCGTCGGTGACACCGAGTACGAGGTGGACTGCGTCATCTTCGCCACCGGCTTCGAGGTCGGTGTCTCCGGGGTGGTCTCGGGCACCCTGCCCGTCGTGGGCCGCGATGGCCGTTCCCTGCTCGAGGCCTGGTCGAAGGGCCCACGCACGCTGCACGGCTTCTACTCCCACGGATTCCCCAACCTGTTCCATCTCAGCGGGATCCAAAACGCCAACTCCGTCAACTTCGCCCACATCCTCCTCGAGCAGGCCGAGCACATCGCAGCCGTCATCGAACGCGGGCACGCCGTGGGCGCCCGCGCCATCGAGCCGACAGCCGAGGCCGAGGCCGCATGGGTGCACACCGTGCACGAGACCGCGATCGACAACCGGGCCTTCCAGGCCCAGTGCACCCCGGGCTACTACAACGGGGAGGGCACCCGCTCCATCGCCGGGGCCACCTACAGCCCCGGCCCCATCGCCTTCCACCACCTCCTGCGCCAATGGCGGGAAGCCGACATGGCCGAGGTCCTGGTACACGGACAGCCCGACCACACCCGCCCGAACCAGAGCGTCGGAGCCACACGATGACGACGGCAACCGCATGCGGGTACCCGCGGGGTTGCCGATCCTTGCGCCAGCCGGTATTCACATCCGCGGAACGATCCTGTCGGCATCGACTGACACCGCGTCCGACGCCGCAGGAATATCGATCCAGACGGCCGAACACCTCATTCCGGTTACGCCAGTGCACGAGGCAACCAGAACGGCCCCGCAAACCATGCTGATAAGGGGGCGGAACGAATGCATGGACAGACGACGTCTGACCTGGCATGCCCGCGGGGTGTGGGAAAAGGTCACGACAGGTGCCCAGGACGAAGGTCAGAAGGCGGCCAGCAAGGGAGCTTTTACATATGGCCGGCTATCGGCCATCAAGCCAGCTCAAATGTCATCCCTCCATGCGGCAGTGCCGTTCAAGCACCAGGACGCGTTGGACGCCGCCTGGTGGGAGGTCGGGCGCATCGGGGGAACCCTGCGCGGGGAGGCTGAACCGCAGCCTTTCCTGGACCCGGAACTGGAGGCTTTGAAGAAGACAATGCGCCCGGGATCCCTGTAGCCATCGACTGCTCGCCGGGCTGGTGTCCAGCGCGGTGGACCGGCTGTGGGGCACTCAGCGGAGGTGGGCCGCCGCCACTACGAGCAGCGCGCCCAGGAGGACGGTCGGGGGCTGTAGCCGCTGGCTCTACTGGGTCATGATGACGAACGGTGCCTGCTCCCCAAGGGGGAGCGGGCACCGTTGTCGCGGGGTCGGTGGAAGGCTTGCGCTGTCCGTCGGGGAATGGTGGGGGCCGGGCCCGGTGCCCTGTGGGAGAGGATTCCGGGCCCGGCCGGTGGTGCTGCGTGTGCTTCGGGGCGGTTATCGCCTGGTGGGGGTGGTCACCACACGACGTCTTCGCCGAAGGTGTCGAGTCGGAAGCTTTGCTGCGGGCGGTCGTCGACGATTTCGAAGGCGAGGGTTTCGGTGTGCTCGGTGCCGTAGCGGTCGGTCCAGGTGACCTCGGCCAGGTGCATGCCGTTCTCCAGGTCGGTGGGCAGCGGGATGCGCCACAGGTGGGGGGAGCCGTCGGCGATGTTGCCCTCCACGGGCCGGGGTGCGGAGGGGCCGTAGACCTGACCGTTGTAGAGGTGCAGCCCTTGGGCTTCCGGGTTGCCGGAGGTGGACTGATAGGCCATCCGGGCGTTGGTGAGCTGACGGATCAGCGCGGAGGGGTCGGACCACTCCGCGCCGCGGCGGACCTCTTCACCCTCGGCCGGTTGGGTGATCTGCGCGGTGACCGGCTCGGCCCCGTCGATGGAAACCGTGACGGTGGAATCGGTGGTGCCGGCCCACACGTTGGCCGTCAGATAGGTCCCCTCGGCGAGGTCGGCACGAGTGATCATGTTCTGGTCCCCGAGGTCACCGAGGGTGAGCGGGGGCACGGCGTCCTTGTGCTTGTTCTCCCACGTGACGGGGTGCTCTTCGCGCCACTGGATCAGGGTCTGGGCCCAGGAGCGGTAGCGCGGGGAGTTGATGCCCAGGCCCATCTGGTCGCCGTCGCGGCCGGTGGCGTGGAAGGCGTGGGTGTAGTCGGCGCCGGAGAAGTCGAAGGTCCAGAAACCGGGCAGGGCGCCGTCGCCCTGGAAGCTCATCGGCTGGCCGTTGACGTCGTAGTCCCCGGCGTACCAGTCCCCGGACACGGCTCCGGCGACGATGTGGTCGAACGGCACCGCCGTGACACCCACCGCCTCCTCCCACGCCCCGAGGGAATCACCCTCAACCATCGACTCGACCCAGTGCGAGTGGCCCGACAGGGACAGCGCCTGACGTCCTTCGAGGAGTTCGTAAAGCTCGGTGACATCGTCGGTCTGGTGCTGGGCGCTGTCGGCAGCGGAGTGGGAGACCAGCGGGACGTGCGTGGCGACCACGACGCGCTTGTCCTTCGGGACGTCGGCCAGGTCTTCGGCGATCCAGTCCAGGGTCTGCTCACCGAGGCGGCCGTTGTACGCAGGGGAGTTCTCCGGGTCCTGACAGGTGGGGTGTTTGCCGTCGGTGTTGTCGTCTTCGGGGGTGCAGGGGTACTGGACGTTGTTCAGCGCCAGCACGTGGATGTTGCCGACGTCGTAGGAGTAGTTCTCCGGTCCCCAGCTCTGGCGGTAGGTGTCCAGTGACCAGGCGGCGTCGGTGGCGTCGAGATCCAGGTCGTGGTTGCCGGGGATCGCGCGGATGGGGGTATCCATCAGGGCCAGCGCGTCCTTCTCCCGGTCGTAGAGACCGAGGTCGTCCCCCGCGACATCACCCAGCAGCAGCGCCCCGCAGTCGGGGGCGTCGTAGGCGGCAGCCTCGCGGATGGCGCCGTTGCGCGCGTGGGAAATCTCGTGGTTGGAGTAGGTCTGCGGGTCGGCCAGCATCAGGCAGCGGATGTCGTCTTCGGCTGAGGACGGGTTGGATGCCAGCGGGAAGTTCACCGCAGCGGGCAGCTGTCCGGTGGGCTGTAGGCCGCCGAAGCGCAGGTCCTGTTCGGTGGTGCCCTTCGGTGCATGGGTGTAGAAGAACTGGGCGACGTTGTCCTCATCCACCGGAGTGTCCCAGCGGGCGGGTTTGGTGAGGAAGACGGTGTCCTTGTTCCGCACCGGCAGCTCATAGCGGCCTTCGGCGTCGGTGCGGACCACGTCACGACCGTTGGAGACCGGCACATCGGCGATGCCGTGCTCTCCCTGGTCGAGGACGGAGTTCTTGTTGGAGTCCTCGAAGACCACACCGTCCAGAACCTCCCCGCCGGTCTCACCCTCGGTGATGACCTGCGGGCCGCCGACATAGGCCGTGGGATCCACCCCATCATCAGCCGGCTTCTTCCCGGCGGCGTCTCCGGCGTGGGCGTGGGCCGGTGGGTTGCCGCCGGCACTGGAGTGCTCCGGCGGGGTGGCAGAAGCGGTCTGTATGCCGAGGAACGCGGTCGGGGCGAGCACGACCAAGGTGGTCGCACCGACGAGGGTGCGATGACGTCGGGAGGCGGGGGAAGACACAGTGGGACCTTTCGCGAGCTGATCGGTGGAGGCGGCTCCAAGCTAGGGATGCGGCCTGATCGGTCGGCGTCCGGGGTCCCACGCCCCGGTGAACGGAGAAGGAATGTTCTCGTCCCTACCCGCCCTTGTCAGAGGCCACAGTGCAGGGAGGGCGGGTGCAGGAGATGCATCTGGTCCATGATGTTCGGCAGGTGCGAAGTGATGGTGCAAAGCGGTGAGGGGCGCCAAATGAGCTGCTGTAGCACAAGGCTGTCTCCGCTCCGCCGATGGCGGAGCGGAGACTGGCTCCTTGTGGTGACCACACGCGCTGGAAGCCGTCCACAGTCGGCGGATACGGAGGTGTCACAGTCGTACTGAGGTGACCTGCAGGCTGTGGACGGGTGGTCGCTGGGGGTCCTCGTGTCCATCGTGGGTGCGGGAAAAGCCGCGGAGCGAGGGGTGTCGGTGTTTTCGGGCGCCACATAGCGACGATTATGGGCACCGGGGTTCCAGGAGTGGGCGTGGCGTTCCAGAATCTAAGCATTCTGATGGTTGAGATCTGCCTCACTACTCGGGCGACCGTCCAAAACGGATCGATTGCCCGCGTGATGGGTGCACCGGCTGCGCACCAACGAAGGAGCCTTCGATGGCTACATCTGCACCACGGGAAGCCGCCGTTGAGCTGCCTCCGCTGACTCCCGGGCCGCATCGCAAGCGCCTGGGTCTGATCTCCGTGATCGCCTGCTTCGGCGGTCTGCTCTTCGGCTACGACACCGGTGTAATCAACGGTGCGCTGCGCCCGATGTCGGAGGAGCTCGGCCTCACCCCGATCACCGAGGGCGTGGTCACCAGCTCGCTGGTCTTCGCCGCCGCCGTCGGAGCCCTGTCCTGCGGGCGCCTCTCCGACGCCTGGGGACGCCGGAAGACCATCCTCCTGCTCGCCGTGCTGTTCCTGCTCGGGACCCTGGTCGTGGTGTTCACTCCCAACTACGAGATCCTCGTGGTCGGACGCATCCTGCTGGGCCTGGCCGTGGGCGGTGCCTCAGCGGTGGTCCCGGTGTTCCTCGCCGAGATGGCCCCCTATGAGATCCGCGGCTCGATCGCCGGACGCAACGAGGTGGCCATCGTGATCGGCCAGCTCTCCGCGTTCATCATCAACGCGATCATCGGCAACGTCTTCAGCGACGTCACCGGGGTCTGGCGGATCATGTTCGCGATCTGCGCGCTGCCGGCCGTGGCGCTGTTCATCGGGATGCTCCGGATGCCGGAGTCCCCGCGCTGGCTCGTGGAGAAGGGCCGCCACGCCGAGGCCCTTCAGGTGCTCAAGACGATCCGCTCCGAGGACCGGGCGATCGCCGAGCTCGGCGAGGTCGAGCACATCACCGAGGAGGAGCGCGCCGAGAACCGGATCGGGCTGGGCGCGATCCTGACCAACAAGAACCTGGTCCGGATCATGCTGGTGGGCATCGGCCTCGGCATCGTCCAGCAGTTCACCGGGATCAACTCGATCATGTACTACGGGCAGATCGTGCTCATCGAATCTGGCTTCGAGGCCGGCGCGGCGCTGATCGCCAACATCGCCCCCGGTGTCATCGCCGTGATCGGCGGACTCATCGCGCTGTACATGATGGACCGGCTCGACCGGCGCAAGACCTTCATGATCGGGTTGAGCCTCACCACCACCTGCCACCTGCTCATCGGGATCGCCGCGCTGACGATGGGGGCGGACAACCCGTTGCGGCCCTGGGTGATCCTGGCGCTGGTGGTGGCCTTCGTGGGCTCCATGCAGACCTTCCTCAACGTCGCTGTGTGGGTCTACCTCTCCGAGGTGTTCCCCCTGCACATGCGCGGCTTCGGGATCGGGGTGTCCATCTTCATGCTCTGGGTGGCCAACGGCGTGCTCTCGCTCTACTTCCCCTCCCTGGTCGACGCGGTCGGGATCACCGGGACGTTCTTCCTCTTCGCCGGGTTCGGCGTGCTGTCGCTGATCTTCGTCTTCACCCAGGTCCCGGAGACTCGGGGACGCACGCTCGAAGCACTCGAGGAGGACGTCTCCACCGGCGCGATCTACACGGTCAAGGCTAAGTCCAACCAGTAAGAAATCGTTCCGAGAGTTCTTCTGGGACCTTCTCCGGACACCGAGGAGGGTCCCAGCCCGCCCCGGGACAACCCGGGGCCCTGGAGGCCGCCACGACCGGGGCTCTACGAAGCCGCCCAAGCCCTCGCCACCCTACGGAGGAGACAGCTCAATAAATGACGAAGGGATCCCTCCCGATGGGGAGGGATCCCTTCGTCATGTTCCTCGCCCGCCCGCCCCGCACGGGAGCTCGAGCCAAGACTGCAGAACAGGGCCCACCGCCCAATCCGGACACAGAGGAGGGCGTGACCAATCAGTGCTGGTACGGGGTAATCGATCCACGACAAACAATCTGTACCAGGTCCGAGGGCGAGCTACCGTTGATGGGCTGGCCAAGGAGCACCGGACAGACCCCTGACCAGCGGAAGGCGCTTCCATCCCTTCCGCTATACATATGGCCGGCTACCGGCCACCCGCGTTGCGATAAGGGTGCCCGTTCCGTGCGCCTCCGGTCACGGCGTGCGCAGGGGGTCGCGTTGGGGACCGTCGGGGGCGAAGTTGGCGGGGTCCAGCCAGCGCTCGAAAGCCTCGCGCACGGGAGGCCAGTCGTGGTCGGTGAGGGCGAACCAGGCGGTGTCGCGGGTGCGGCCCTTGTAGACCCCGGCGTGGCGGAACGTGCCTTCGTAGCTGAAGCCCAGCCGTTCGGCGGCCTTACGGGAGGGCGCGTTGAGGCTGTCGCACTTCCACTCATACCGGCGGTAGCCGAGATCCTCGAAGACGTAGCGCATCAACAGGTACTGCGCTTCGGTGGAGACGGGAGTGCGCTGGAGAGCGCCGGAGAAGACGACATGGCCGACCTCGATGGCCCCGTTGATTTGGTCGTGGCGCATCAGCGAGAGAGTGCCCAGTGCGCGGCCGGTGGCGTTGTCGACGACGGCGTAGTGCCAGGGATCGGCGCTTGTGGCCGCGGCGACCGCCCAGTCGCGGTAGGAGACCGGGGTGGGGAACGGGCCGTACGGCAGGTACGTCCAGTTCCGGTCGTCGGGGGCCGCCGCATAGGCGGCATAGAGGTCCTCGACGTGCCGGTCGGGATCGAGGCGTTCGAGGGTGCAGTATCGTCCCGGAAGCCTCACCGCATCCGGGGGTGCTGCCGATGCCCACTGCGGGAGGGGGTCACCGATGGGCTGTCCGTACTGGTTCGTCGTCATGGATGCCCCATCTCTGCGGCTTGCGCGGTGGCCGGTGCGGCGTCGTAGGTGACCCAGTGCGTGCGGGTCGCGACCTGGTCATAGAGCCTCTGGGCTGGGTGGTTGTCGTCGGCGGTGATCCACCGCACGACCGAGCGCCCGTCTGCTGCTGCGATCTCGGTGAGCCGGTGGATCAGTTCGCGCGCGGCTCCCTGGCCCCGGGCCTCAGGGGCGGTGAAGAGGTCGTCCAGCCAGATGCCGACCGTGCCGGTGGAGGGACGCGAGAAGTAACGGTAGTGGCCGATCGCCACGACGCCGTCCACGGACTCGGCCACCAGGGCCTGGCATTCGTGGTCGGGGTCGGTGAGCCAGCCCCACACTCGCGATACGACCGCCTCGGATTCCTCCAGGCGGTAGAAGTCGCGGTAGCCGCGGAAAAGCTCGCGCCAGCGATGTTGATCCGAAGGATCGAGTAGACGCACGGAAACGGTCGAAGGAAGAGTCATGAGCGGTGTGGATCTTTCTGCACTGTCGTAGTAGCACACGAGGGGAACAACGCGGCCGGGCCGGCATGGCGCTGCCGGACCTTCACGGTACGAGCGTTTCTGGTTCGCTTTGTCCGGCCCAGACGCCGCGGACGTGCCGCAGGTGGGTGGTCATGATCGAAGCCGCCCGTTGCGGGTCCTGGGCTTCCATGGCATCCAGGAGCAGCTCGTGTTCCTTGGTGGACTGCAGGAAATTGGGGGAGCCGGCCATCTTGTCCAGCCCGAACAGACGGCTCTGGTCGCGCAGAGAGCCGACGATCTCCAGCAGTTTGGGGTTGTCGAGGGCGGCAAGGATGGACAGGTGGAACTCCCGGTCGGTGTCCAGAAAGCCGATCCATTCGCCGGCTTCGGCGAAGATTTCGGTCTTGCGGCTCAGCTTGCGCAGGGGGGCGAAGTCGTCGATGAGTCCTCGCTCGGTGATTTCCCGGACCGAGGAGACTTCGAGCATGGTGCGGATCTGGACGATGTCGTCGAGTTCCTTGCTGGAGGGGGTCCGCACGCGGAAACCGCGGTTGCGCTTCATCTCGATCAGGCCCTCCCGGACCAGGTCGTGCAGGGCCTCGCGCACGGGGGTGATCGAGACGTTGAGCTTCTCCGCGATCTCCCCGATGGAGTACAGGGAGCCCGGCTCGAGTCGTCCCGAGACGATCTGCGCCCTTATGATCCGGACGGCCTGCTCCCGGTAGCTCTGGGTCGCCACAGCCTGTGCGGAGCTGTCGTTCCAGGTCAGGGGGGTGCTCACGGTTCCCTCCTCTCTAGTCTCTTTGCTTAAGGTGTCACACCTAGACTAGCGGGAGTATGCGCTGGGGGTTCGGACACAGCGGACCGGGCAGGTCGGCCAGGGAGCGGTGTTTCTCCTGGCTCGTGCTCTCTCAGGCATGCGCCGGGACAGCCGGGGATGCGGCTATGGCAGGACCCTGATGAAGTGGAGTCCCTCCGCCCCGGTGTGGCGATACCGGGGCGGAGGGGGCTAGGTGTCGTCCTGGCGCCTGGGGCGCCGCGACGGTGGGCTGGGGGCGCCGGACCGCTGGAGTGGAGTTCTCCGGTCGGGGTCAGAAGCGGTCGGCGGCCAGGCTGGCCCGGTGACGGGCAGGGGCGTGGCCGGTGGCCATCTCGGCGATGAGCCGCCCGGTGGGTGGGGCGAGGCTGATGCCCAGCATGGCGTGGCCGGTGGCGACCAGGACGTGGGGCTGGCGCGGCAGGGGGCCGATGATGGGCAGCCCGTCGGGGGTCATGGGTCGTAGTCCGGTCCACGGCTGGGGTTTCTCGGAGAGCTCGGGCCACGTCGTGAAGTAGGAGGGGAGGCTGGAGAGGATGCCACCGGCCCGGACGGAGTTGATGCGTTCGTCGATCCGGCCGAAGCCCATGGTGCCGGCGATGCGGACCTTGGTGTCCAGGGGGGTGATGGCGACCTTCGCCTCGGCGAGGTACAAGGGGTGCGTAGGGCCGTCGGGCTGCAGCGGCAGATCGTAGCCGTAGCCCTTGCCCGCCTGGACGGCGACCTTCTCGTGGATGCCGGCCAGGACCTGGTTGCTCCAGACACCGGCGGCCACCACGATTCGGTCGGCCCTGAGCACCTCCTCGCCCATGACCACGGAGACGGAGGAGTCGGGCTCCTGCCGCAGGGAGGCAGGGTGGCCCAGGCGGATCTCGACGCCGTCCCGTCGGCAGGCGGTGGCGAGGCCGTCGGTGAACGAGGCCGGGTCCAGCGACCGGTCCCCGGTGCTCTGCAGCCCGCCGGCGAGCCCGTGCGCGGCGTGGGGGACCTCGCGGGCGAGGTCCTCGCCGTGCAGGGCGCGCCAGGAGAAGCCGGGGATGCGCTCGGTCATGGTCTCGAGCTCGGCCGCGTGCGCCTGGAGCTTCTTAGGCTCTTGGAACAGCATCGTCAGCGGGTCATTGTGGGACTCGAACCGCACCCCGTCGGCGGCCAGCTCGTCGAATAGCTGCAGGGTCTCCGCGCTGAGGTCCAGGAGGACGTCGAGGCCGGCCTCGAAGCGGGCGGTGGTGCAGTTGCGCAGCATGAGCGCCATGAACCTGAGGAACTGCGGGCTGAGGCTGGGGGTGACGTAGAGGGGGCTGTCCCGGCGCAGTATCCAGCGCATGGCTTGGAGTGTCATGCCCGGGGCCGGGACCGGGGCCGACATGCTGGGCACGATCCAGCCGGCATTGTGGCTGGAGGCCTTGGATCCGGGGGGTGCCGGGTCGACGACGGTGACCTCGACCCCGCTCTTGCGCAGGTAGTAGGCCGAGGACAGTCCGATGGCTCCGGCGCCGATGACGATGGCTCTCATGGGTTCCTTCCTAGGGGCTTGTCGTGGCGCGGTGGCGCCCGACCGGCGCGAACGTCCTCAACCCTGATGAGGGACGAGGTTCTCGTAGGCGACGCAGGCGGTGATCAGGTCCTGCCAGCCCATGCCCACGGACTTGAAGAATGCCGGGCCCCCTCGGGGCGGGGCGCCGGTGCGGACGAGGATGGACAGGTCGTGCAGGTCCTCACGGGTGATGGTCCCGTGCCCGATGCCGATGATCACGTCACCGGCCTCACGCAGGGCGGTCTCGACGTCCTCGACGTAGACGGTGCTGCGGGACAACAGCGCGTCGTCGACCTCGCGGGCGTCGGGTTCGTGCGATCCCATGGCGACCACCACGGCGTCCTTACGCACGAGGGACCCGTCGAAGAGTGGTTCCCGGGCGCTGGTGCAGCAGGTGATCAGCTCGGCCTCGGCCACGTCCGCGGCGGTGCCGCGGCGGGCGTCATAGCCTTCGCCTCGCAGCTGCTCGAGGAAGGCTTCGGTCGCGGTGTCCGATCGCCCCACCACCGTCACCGTCCTCAGATCCCGTACGACCGCTACGGCGCGGACGTGGTACAGCGCCTGGGGTCCGGTGCCAAAGACGAGCAGGGTGGCGGCTTCGGCCGGGGCGAGGTGGTGGATGGCCAGCGCGGAGATGGCGGGGGTGCGGATGGCGGTGAGGACCACACCGTCGATGACTGCCAGCGGGCGCAGGGTGTCGGCGTCAAAGAGCAGATAGTTGCCCTGGATTTTCGGCAACCCTCGTGCGGAGTTGCCCGGCGCCACCGTGAGCACCTTCACCCCGGTGTAGGCGCCGTGCTCGGAGGGCATGAGCAGGAAACTGCCCTTCTCCAGCGGGACGCTGCTGCGGGGCAGGGACTTCTCCGGGTCCAGCCCGGAGAGCAGGGCGTGTTCCAGGGCCGTGATGGCCTGGCCCATGGGCAGGTACTCGGACACCTGGTCGGCGGTGATGACGGCGATGTCACCGGGGATGGTCAAAGGCATGGTGGTCTCTCCAGGGTGGCGGGGAAGGGACGGCTGGGGGCGGTGCGCTGGGCGGACCCGGGCCGGTGGCCCGGGTCCGCCCGGCACGTCAGGATGAAGGGCAGGTGGATCGCCTCACGGCGCGGGCGTGCGGGCAGCGGTCCCCGCCTCGGGGGCCTGTGTGCGATTGCCCATCATGGTGCTGCGGTCGGCGTGGGCCACGAGGGGCAGCTGCCCGGTGCGCAGGTCCTCGCGGTGGCCGAAGATCTCTCGCCGGATCACCTTCGAGAGCAGGAAGACGCCCAGGAGGTTCGGGACGGTCATCAGGAAGAACATGGCGTCGGAGAAGCGGATCACGGTGTCCAGGGACACCGCGGCGCCGACCACGATCATGACGACCCACACAAGGTCATAGAGACGTTCGGCGATCCAGCTGTCCCCAAAGAGGTAGCCGGTGGCCTTCTTGCCGTAGTAGGAGTAGCTCAGGATCGTGGAGAAGGCGAAGAGCACCACGCACACGGTCAGCAGATACGGGAAGAAGGAGTTCACGGTGGCGAAGGCGGCGGTGGTGATGCCCACGCCGTCGCCGGAGGTGTTCAGGTACTGCCCGGTGACGATGACGGCCAGGGCGGTCATCGTGCAGATCACCACGGAGTCGATGAACGGCTCCCAGGCCGCCACGAAGCCCTCCTGGGCCGGGCGGCGGTTCTTCGTCACCGAGTGGGCCAGCCCGGCCGTGCCTACCCCGGCGGCGTTGGAGAACACGGCGCGCTGGATGCCGATGATCGCCACCCCGACGATGCCACCGGTGACCCCCTCCCCGGTGAAGGCACTGGAGAAGATGAGGCCGATCGCCGCGGGCAGCTGGGTGATGTTCACGGCGAGGATCACGAGCACGCAGCCGAGATAAAGGGCGGCCATGAGCGGGGTGAGCTTGCTGGTCCAGCGGGCGATGGAGGTGATGCCGCCGAGGATCACGGTCCCGGCGACGACGGCGACCCCCAGGCCGATCAGCCAGGCGGAGCCGGCGAAGAAGCTGTCCTCCCCGCCGGTCGCGAGGATCACCTGGGCGGCGAGCTGGTTGGCCTGGAAGACGTTGCCGGCGCCCAGGGCGCCGATCATCATGAAGATCGCGAACGCGTAGGAAAGCACCTTGCCCAGCCGCGGCATCCCGCGGGCGGCCAGGCCGTCGCGCAGGTAGTACATGGGTCCGCCGGAGACCGTGCCGTCGGCGTGGAGCGTGCGGTACTTCTGCCCCAGGACGGCCTCGGCCATCTTGACGGACATGCCCAGCAGGCCGGCGATGATGATCCACAGCGAGGCGCCGGGTCCGCCGATGGAGATCGCCACAGCCACGCCGGCGATGTTGCCCAAGCCCACGGTGCCGGAGAGCTCGGTGGCCAGGGCCTGGAAGCTGGTGACCTGGCCGGGGTCGTCGTAGCGGTTGTAGTGCCCGCGGATGATCTTCAGGCTGTGCGGCATGTCCCGCCAGGGCTTGAAGCCCACCAGGATGGTGAGGAAGACCGCCCCGGAGAACAGCCACACGACCAGCAGCGGCAGCTGCGCCTCGCCGATCGGAACGGCGAAGAAGACGATCGATTCGAGCACGTCGACCAGGGGGCCGAAGAAGCTCTCCAGCGCCTCGTCCACGCTCACGCGCGGAACCAGGGGCACTGTCGTCGGCATGGTGGGGAAGGCGTTCATACCGGCATCACCGCAGGCGGTCGGGCAGGCAAAGTGGTGGAATTCATGGCGGTGCTCCTGGGTGCAAAGGGTTGATCATCGACAGCAGTCGATGGGAAACGAAGTGGAAGAACTGCTGTTCTCAACGGCGGCAACCGTGCTGTGTGCGCCCGGGAACGGAGGGCAGAAGGGGCATGCCGCCCCTCCTGCCCCGGATCTCGACGCTGTGGTGTGCCCGGTTATGGCTGGCGCTGCTCGGGCCGGTCGTCGCGCCCAGTGCCGCATCTGGCTCGATCTCGCGGGGGATCGGGTGCTGACCTGCGTTGTCAGTGACGCCGCGCAGGCTCACCATGGGCCCGCATCGAGGAGAAGCGTCCATGGTGCCTCCTGCCGTCGTAGTGGTTTGCGGGGTTACTCGGGACTGTGACCTGGATCTCGTGTGGATCAGCGTAGCACTAGAAGGTGTGATACCTCACCCTGTTTTCACAAACTTGTCACCGGCAAATCCAGGCTCTTACAGGGGTGATGCCGCCCCGGTTGCCGACTTCTACCCTTTAGGGCCCTATGCCTCAAGGCTCGGATGGTTAGCATTTTTGATCAGTTAACTGCAGAATTCGCCACTGTTCCTAACGTGATCGAGAGCACATACTGAGGTGTGATACCTCACAATGTCGCGAATGGAGTTCCTGCCATGTCTCACGCTCTCAGCTCGCACTCGAACGAGATGATCCTCGTACCAGAGCCCGCCACCCTGGACGTCCTCGCCGAGGAGTCCGTCGTCCTGGTGCGCAAGTGGCTCACCGAGGCCGCCGGCTTCCCGGTGGACGCCTCCGCCGAGCAGCTGGCCGGGGTGCTGAAGGACCCTCATGGGCTGGCCTTCACCGTCGGTTTCGTCGACGGGGTGATCCGCCCGGAGGACAACAAGGTGGCCGCCCACGCGTTGAACCAGTTGACGCCCTTGATTCCCTCGTTCCTGCCCTGGTACATGCGCGCCGCCGTGCGCACCGGTGCGGCCCTGGCCCCGGTCGCGCCCCACGTCGTCATCCCCATTGCCCGCAAGGCGCTGCGCGAGATGGTGGGGCACCTGATCGTGGACGCCACTCCGGCCAAGCTGGGGAAGTCGATCGCGAAGATCCGCAAGGACGATGTGAGGCTCAACGTCAACCTCCTGGGCGAGGCCGTGCTCGGGGAGCACGAGGCCGACCGCCGACTGCAGGGCACCCACGACCTGCTGGATCGCCCCGATGTGGATTATGTCTCCATCAAGGTCTCCTCCACCGTGGCCCCGCACTCCCCGTGGGCCTTCGAGGAGGCGGTGGCCGAGGTTGTCGAGAAGCTGACCCCGCTCTACCGCAAGGCCGCCTCCTTCCCCCGGGCGAAGTTCATCAACCTGGACATGGAGGAGTACAAGGACCTCGACCTCACCATCGCGGTGTTCACCCGGTTGCTGGATCAGCCGGAGTTCCGCACGTTGCAGGGCGGGATCGTGCTGCAGACCTACCTGCCCGACGCCCTGGGAGCGATGATCCGCCTCCAGCAGTGGGCCGCTACCCGCCGGGCGGCCGGCGGGGCGCCAGTGAAGGTGCGGGTGGTCAAGGGCGCGAATCTGCCCATGGAGCAGGCCGAGGCCTCCGTGCACGACTGGCCCCTGGCCACCTGCAACTCCAAACAGGAGTCGGACACCAACTACAAGCGGGTCATCAACTACGCCCTGACCCCGGAGCGGATCGATGCGGTACGGATTGGGGTGGCCGGGCACAACCTCTTCGACATCGCCTTCGCCTGGCTGCTGGCCCAGCAACGGGGCGTGACCGACGGCATCGACTTCGAGATGCTGCTCGGCATGGCCACCGGCCAGGCCGAGGCCGTCAAGGCCGACGTCGGCTCCCTGCTGCTCTACACCCCCGTGGTGCACCCGGCCGAGTTCGACGTGGCCATCGCCTACCTGATCCGCCGGCTCGAGGAGGGCGCGTCCCAGGAGAACTTCATGTCCGCGGTCTTCGAGCTCTCCGCCAACGAAGAGCTCTTCGAACGCGAGAAGCAGCGCTTCCTGGCCTCCCTGGCCGCCCTCGACAACACCGTCCCGGCCCCGCACCGTGTCCAGGACCGCACCCAGCCCGAGCCCCCCGCTCCGACCGAGGGCTTCCACAACACCCCCGACACCGACCCGGCGGTGGCCGCCAACCGTGACTGGGGCCGGAAGATCCTGGAGCGGGTCCCCGGCTCTGGGGCGGGTATTGACACTGTTGCTGCCGCGGCGGTGCGCACCGTCGATGACCTCCATGACCTCGTGGCCGCCGCCCTGGAGGCCGGCCGCGGCTGGGCCGCCCTCACGGGCGCCCAGCGGGCCGAGGTGCTCCACCGGGCCGGGGAGGCCCTGGCCGCCCGCCGCGCCGAGCTGCTCGAGGTCGCCGCCGCCGAAGCCGGCAAGACCCTCGACCAGTCGGACCCCGAGATCAGCGAGGCCATCGACTTCGCCCACTACTACGCCGAGCGCGCCCGTGAGCTGGACGAGGTCGACGGCGCGTCCTTCGTGGCCTCGCGGCTGACCGTGGTCACCCCGCCGTGGAACTTCCCGGTGGCCATCCCGGCCGGTTCGGTGCTGGCGGCCCTCGCCGCCGGCTCCCCGGTGGTGTTCAAGCCGGCCGGCCCGACCAAGCGCTGCGGTGCGGTGGTCGCCGAGGCCCTCTGGGAGGCCCTGGACGCCTCCGGCATTCCCCGGGAGGTGCTGGCGCTGGTTGATTTCAAGGATCGGGCTTTGGGGCGCCAGCTCATCGCGCACCCGGCCGTGGATCGGCTCATCCTCACCGGGGCCTACGAGACGGCGGAGCTGTTCCGCTCCTTCCGCCCCGACCTGCCGCTGCTGGCCGAGACCTCCGGGAAGAACGCCGTCATCGTCACCCCAAGTGCGGACTTCGACCTCGCGGCCAAGGACGTCGCCTACTCCGCGTTCGGCCACGCCGGGCAGAAGTGCTCGGCCGCTTCCCTGGTGATCCTCGTCGGCTCGGTGGCGACGTCCCGGCGGTTCCGAAACCAGCTCGTCGACGCGGTGACGTCGCTGACCGTGGATCACCCGACCAACCCGGCCGCGCAGATGGGCCCGCTCACCGAGCCCGCCGAGGGCAAGCTCCTGAAGGCCCTGACCACCCTCGAGGAGGGCCAGTCCTGGCTGATCGAGCCCCAGCAGCTCGACGAGACCGGCAAGCTGTGGACCCCCGGCGTGCGCACCGGGGTGCAGCGCGGCTCGGAGTTCCACCTGGTGGAGTACTTCGGGCCCGTGCTCGGCGTGATGACCGCCGAGACCCTGGAGGAGGCCGTGGCGCTGCAGAACGAGGTGGAGTACGGCCTCACCGGCGGGCTGCACTCCCTGGACCCGGAGGAGATCAAGTACTGGCTGGACAACGTGGAGGCCGGCAACGTCTACGTCAACCGCGGGATCACCGGCGCCATCGTCCAGCGCCAGCCCTTCGGCGGCTGGAAGAAGTCGGCGGTCGGTCCCGGCACCAAGGCCGGCGGTCCCAACTATCTGATGGGTCTGAGCGAGTGGGAGCCCGCGCCGCTGCGCGGGCCGGGCCGCCCGGTGACCGACGTGGATGTCGCCGACCTGCTCAACGTCGCCCACGCCGGGCAGGCCGGGATCACGGCCCAGGAGGCCGCGACCCTCGAGCAGGCGCTGCGCAACGACGAGGCCGCCTGGGACGCGGAGTTCGGCACCGCCAAGGACGTCTCCGGATTGTCTGCCGAGCGCAACATCTTCCGCTACCTGCCGGTGCCCGTGACGGTGCGCCTGTCCGAGGGCGAGCCCCTCGCGGACCTGCTGCGCGTCGTCGCCGCCGGGCTGCGGGCGGGATCGGCCCTGACCGTCTCCTCGGCGCGCGAGCTGCCCGCCCCGGTGCGCTCCGTGCTCGCCGGTCGCGGCGTGCGGGCCCAGGTGGAGGACGACGCCGCCTGGCTGGCCGGCGCCCCGGCCCTCGGCGGCGGACGCGTCCGGCTGATCGGCGGGGACCGCGCGGGCCTCATCGCCGCCACCGGATCCCGTCCGGACGTGGCCGTCTACGCCCACCCCGTCACCGGGGCCGGGCGGGTCGAGATGCTGCCGTTCCTGCACGAGCAGGCGATCAGCATCACCGCCCACCGCTTCGGCACCCCGAACCACCTCACCGACCACCTGATCTGACCCCCGCGGTGGGGATGGGCCGAGAGGCCCGAGCCGCTCGCCCCATCCCCACCGTCGACACCGAAGGACCCACCGCCATGACCATCAGCCTTCTTCCCCGCACGGTGCAGCTGTCTCGCCGAACCCTCGGCGAGACAGCTGCAATCCGCGCGGAAGCCTTTTCTACCTCTGAGGCCGGGCCGTGTGCGGTCGCCGCCCCGGAGGACAGCTACTGCCCCTATTGCGCCGGCCCCGAAACCGACTGACCCCTGTCTCCACCCCTTCCCATCCCTGCGCAACGCCTCCTCCAACTCCTGCGGTAAGGACCACCGATGACCACCAACGCTGCGCACCTCCACGAAGCCAGTCCCCACACGCCCCACCACGAGGGCCCACTGGTCGATGCGCAGGCCCAGCTGGCCTCCGCCATCGCGACACTGGGCTACGAACCCGGGCTGCACCAGCTGCTGGCCTCTCCCCGCCGGGAGATGACGGTGTCCGTACCGCTGCGCCGCGACGACGGGTCCGTGGAGGTGCTCACCGGCCACCGGGTCCAGCACAACTTCTCCCGCGGCCCGGCCAAGGGCGGGCTGCGCTACTCCCCTGCCGTGGACCTCGACGAGGTCCGCGCCCTGGCGATGTGGATGACCTGGAAGTGCGCGCTCCTCGACGTCCCCTACGGCGGGGCAAAGGGCGGAGTGCGCATCGACCCCCGCCACTACTCCCGGGGAGAGCTGCAGCGGGTCACCCGCCGCTACACCAGTGAGATCCTGCCGATCATCGGCCCCGACCGAGACATCCCCGCCCCGGACATCGGCACCGACGAGCAGACCATGGCCTGGATGATGGACACCTACTCCGTGGCCTCCGGTTACACCGTCCCCGGGGTGGTCACCGGCAAGCCCGTGTCCCTGGGCGGGTCCCTGGGAAGGGCCCAAGCCACCTCGGCCGGAGTGGTGCACATCGCCCTGGCAGCACTGGAGCACCTCGGTCTGACCCCGACGGCGACCACCGCCGCAGTGCAGGGCTTCGGGAAGGTCGGCTCCGACGCCGCCCTGTTCCTCACCGAGGCCGGGGTGACAGTCGTGGCCGTCTCCGACCAGTACGGGGCCGTCCACCACCCCGAGGGCCTGAACATCCACGCCCTCCAGGCCCATGCGGCCACCACCGGCTCCATCGTGAATTTCCCCGGGGCCCAGACCATCCCGGGCGAGGAGCTGCTGACCCTGGAGGTGGACCTGCTCGTGCCCGCGGCGGTGGAGGGCGTGCTCACCGCCGCCAACGCCCGCAACGTGCACGCGAAGGTCATCGTCGAAGGCGCCAACGGCCCCACCACCGCCGAAGCCGACCGGATCTTCGCCGAGGCCGGCGTGCTGGTGGTCCCCGACATCCTCGCCAACGCCGGCGGGGTGATCGTCTCCTACTTCGAGTGGGTCCAGTCCAACCAGGCCTACTGGTGGTCGCGCACCGAGGTCGACGCCCGCCTCGAGCACCGGATGCTCGCCGCCTGGCACCACCTGCTCGACGTCGCCTCCGCCCGTGGACTCACCCTGCGACAAGCCGCCACCGTCACCGCCGTCGAACGCGTCGCCGACGCCCACCGCACCCGCGGCCTCTACCCCTGAGCACACCCGATCCCCACCCGATCCCCGCTGGAGCCACCTGATGAAACCGCCGAGCACCGACACCCGTCCTACCGAGACCCATTCCGGGCATTTCGCACCACACCCGATGGCCCAGCCCGCCGACCGCCTCGTGGTGCTCGGCCCCAACGGGGCCTGGGAGGTCAGGACCCCCAACGCCCCCCGGGCGGTGCTGAGCGCCGCATCTCGGGCCGCCGCCGTGCAGTGGGCCTGGAACATCACCCGCGACACCGGAGGGCGCGTCCTGACGCCCCGCCCTGACCAGGACCGGCGCTGAGCATGCCCGGGTCCACGAGAACGACACCACCAGAAACCAGCCTGACCTCCCTGCACACCGGAGACGTCGTGGAGGTCCACCATCGAAATGGCCAACTGATCTATCACGGCGAGGTCGAGACCGTGGTCCCTTCACAACGGGTGCTGTGGATCCTGCATGGTGCGTTGAAGGAGCGCAAACTCATCGACGCCTCCGAATACCGGATCCGCCGCTGTCCCCCCGCGGGGCGGGCAGTGTCCCCGTCAACGTAGCCGCCGGTCCGCCACGACCCCGGGAGGCGGCCGTGATGGACGGCCCCACATATGTTCCTCGCCTGGCCGCCCTCTCAAGCCGAAACCGGAGGGAAGAACCTCCCGGGAGGCCTGGGCGACTGTGGATGTCACTACTCCCCGTCAACTACCGGTCCATGGAAGGAGATCATGTCCCTCGCGGGCGTCCCCCGTGGACGAGGTCCCAAAAGACCGGCCGGCTCCGAGAGCCACTGCTCGGAGCCGGCCATGTCGTTCGCAGTCAAAAACGCTTGTCGCCACGAGCGCCGAACTCCATCAGCCCCGACCCATACTCCGAACGGGCAACTGTCCGCACAATGCCGAGGCATCGTTTCTACAGCACCTCCTTGCCCAAGCGCTACGTCAAAGGTTCCCTGCGGGAGTCTCACGCGATCAGGCCGCCCCCAGACCTCCCTTTGGGGTTGACGGAGGAGCCGGACTCTGCGCTATACATATGGCCGGGTACAGCTCGAGGCCGACCCCACACTGTTGCAGGGGCGGAGTGAAGGCTCCCTACCGTGCGGTGAAAAGTATCCGAGAAGTCCTACGCACGCACGGTCCCAGGTGACCTGGCGCGTACCGAGCCGCTGGTAGCCTCACCGCATGCCTCTCGCTGACGAGCAGATCGTGTACGTGCAGTTGCGCTTAGACGACGTCAATCTGGCCGGTCATGTCGGGAACACTGCGATTGCGCGTCTCATCGACGAGGCGCGGATGATCTTCCTGGGGTGTCCGGAGCCGGGGCGGCCGGGAGACCGCCACGGGGTGCTGGGTGTCGGGGTGCTGGGTGTCCTGGATGGGCAGGTCGACAGGCTGGTGGGGCAGCAGACCGTCGAGTTCCACGATGAGTTGTGGTACTCCCGTGAGCCGGTTGCGGTGACCTTGTGGGTCACCCATATCGGAACCTCCAGTTTTTCTCTCGCCAGCACCATCAGCACACACCTCGGGCATGCACCGGTGGTCACATCGGAGGCCACGATGGTGCTGGTGCACCGCGGCACCGGAGCTGCCTGGCGGATCGACGACACGGTTCGCGGACGGCTCACACGGTATCTGGGTGATCCGGTGATGCTGCGCCCGCGGCCGTCCCAACGACCTCGTAGCTGAGAGGCCAAGAGGGTAAGGGTTTCGTCGGCTACCACTCATGGCCAGGTACTTGCGGAGCTCCGGATCCTGATGCTCCGTACCCCGACTCGAGGAGTCCGGATGCTCCGCCGGCTGGGCCATGTCCGGGGCTCGGCACGGTCGAGGCGGGCCTCCCGGGGGAGACCCGCCTGTGCCTGCCGGCCGGCGAACAGCGCCTCAGATCTCCAGCTGCTTGATGCATCCGGGTGCCCAGGACGTTGAGGGCGCCGGAGAGTGCGTCAGGCAGTGACCGTGGAGTCCACGGGATCATCGCTGGGTCGGACGGCCGACTGCGGGGCAACGGCTCGGTCAGTGCCGTTGAAGGCAGGGACGACGTGCTGGACGAACAGCTCCAGCGACTTCTTCTTCTCGTCGTGGGTCATGCCGTTGTCGATCCAGTAGGCGAACTCGTCGACTCCCAGATCCTGGTAGTGCTTGATCCGCTCGATGACCTCATCGGGTGTGCCGATCATCGCTGACTTGTGCAGGCTGTCGAGCTCGAACTCGGGTCGGTCCGCGAACTTCTCCTCGGGGGAGGGCTCGAGGAAGCCATTGGTCGGGGGGGTCTTGTTCCCCGCCCAGGCATCGAAGGTCCGGTAGTAGCGGTTGATCGCTGCAGCCCCGGCGCGCCAGGCGTCCGGCTCCTCGGGGCTGTGCACGTAGGTGTGTCGCAGGCACAGGACCTCGGGCTTGGCCGCGCCCGGGAACTTGTCCATCGCGGCCTGCGTCTTGGCGGTGAGATCGGCGACCTCGCGGTCGTCCTTCATGAGCGGGGTGACCATGATGTTGAAGCCGTTCTCGACGGCGAACTCGTGGGACTCGGGGGAACGTGCCGCGACCCAGATGGGGATCTCGTCCTGGACCGGCTTGGGCACGCTGGTGGAGGTGGGGAACTGCCAGATCTCCCCGTCGTGGGCGTAGTCGCCCTGCCACAGGGCGCGCATGGCCGGGAGGATCTCGCGCAGGTGCTGGCCGCCGGCGGCGGCCGGCAGCCCGCCGGCGAGCCGGTCGAACTCGAACTGGTAGGCGCCCCGTGCGACTCCGAGCTCGAGGCGTCCGCCGCTGATGACGTCCAGCAGGGCGGACTCGCCGGCTGCGCGGACGGGGTTCCAGAACGGGGCGATCAGGGTGCCGGCACCCAGGCGGATGGTCTTCGTCTCGGCGGCGAGGTAGGCCAGCAGCGGCATGGGGCTTGGGGAGACGGTGTACTCCATGGCGTGGTGTTCGCCGATCCACACGGTGGAGAACCCACCGTCCTCGGCGATGTGCACGAGGTCGACGAGGTTCTCGAAGAGCTGTCGGTGGCTGACCTGGTCGTCCCAGCGTTCCATGTGCACGAAGAGGGAGAAGCGCATTGTGGTTGTCCTTCTGTAGGTTGACTGCCTGCGGTCTGTTCCGGGGCGACCGCCCGGGGCTGTTGGATGAGAGCCCGGCGTTACGGCCCCAGGCCCGGCGATGGCCGCGTGTCCGGATGTCATGTTGGGTACTGCGGTGGTGCTTCTCGTGTCCCGAGGCCGTCAGCTCGGTCCGGCGGCGCTGTTTCGTTCCGCGATGGTGCGGTCGGCCTTGGACCAGTGGGTGGTCGGCACCTCCCGGATGATCACCGTGGTGTTCTCCGGGACGGCGCCGACGGCCTCCTCGGCGGCGCGGTGGAGGGCCGAGACGAGGGTGCGCAGCTGTTCGGGGCTGCGGCCTTCGGCGATGGACACGTCGATCAGGGGCATCGGGGTCTCCTTCCTAGCTGCGCATGACGAAGGGGTCCGCGACGGGGCCTTCGTCGGTGTTGATCCACACGCTCTTGAGGCGGGTGTACTCGTGCATGGACTCCAGGCCGTGCTCGATGCCCACGCCGCTGTTCTTGAAGCCCTGGCGCGGGGACATCGGGGACATGGCCCGGTAGGTGTTGACCCAGATGGTGCCGGCCTCCAGGCGGCGTGCCATCCGGTGGGCCCGGGCGAGGTTCTGGGTCCAGATCCCGGCGGCGAGCCCGTACTCGGTGTCGTTGGCCAGGGCCAGGACTTCGTCCTCGGTGTCGAAGGGCATGATCGCGGCCACGGGTCCGAAGATCTCCTCCCTGGTCACGCGCATGTCGTTGTTCACCCCGGTCAGCACGGTGGGGGAGTAGAAGTAACCGGGGAGCTCGACCTCGGGTCGGCCGCCGCCGGTGAGGACGGTGGCGCCCTCGGAGACCCCGAGTTCCACGTAGGAGTTGACCTTCTCCTGCTGGGCGGCGAAGGCCAGCGGGCCCAGCTCGGTGGTCTCGAGCATCGGGTCGCCGATGACGATGCTGCGGGCGCGGTCGGCGACCTTCTCCAGCAGTTCGTCGTAGATGGAGCGGTGGGCGAAGACCCGGCTGCCGGCGATGCAGGTCTGTCCGGCGGCGGCGAAGATCCCGGCGATGACACCCATGGCGGCGTTGGAGACGTCGGCGTCCTCGAAGACGATGTTGGGGCTCTTCCCGCCCAGTTCCAGGGTGCACCCGATGAACCGGGACGCGGCCGAGGCCGCGATGCTCGAGCCGGTGGCAGTGGAGCCGGTGAAGGAGATCTTCGCGATCCCGGTGTGGTCCACCAACGGGGCGCCGGCTTCGACGCCGTAGCCGGTGACGACATTGATGACCCCGTCGGGGAACCCGGCTTCCGTCGCCAGTTCGGCCAGGCGCAGCACGGTGCGGGAGGTGTACTCCGAGGGCTTGATGACCAGGGTGTTGCCCGCGGCCAGGGCCGGGGAGAGCTTGGAGGTGGTCAGGGTCAGCGGGGAGTTCCAAGGGGTGATGGCCCCGACGACACCCAGTGCTTCACGCTGGGTGTAGTTGAGCATCTGCACGGAGTTGGTGGGGATCTGGCTCCCCTGGACTTTGTCGGCCAGACCGGCGTAGTAGTAGAGGTACTCCGGCAGCCCGGCCAGCTGCCCGCGCATCTCGCGCAGCAGCTTGCCGTTGTCCTGGGACTCCATCCGGGCCAGTTCCTCGGCATGCTGACCGACCAGGTCGCCCAGGCGCCGCAGCAGGTGACCGCGCTTGGTGGGGGACAAGTCCCGCCACCTCGGGTCATGGAAAGCCTGGTCTGCGGCCTGGACCGCGGCGTCGACGTCGGCGGCGGTGCCGCGGGCCGCGGAGTACAGGGTCTCCAGGGTGGCCGGGTTGGTGCTCTCGAAGTACGCGCCCTCGACCGGGGCCACATACTGTCCGTTGATGAAGTGGTCGTAGCGCTCAGGCATGGTCTTCTCGACTCGATTCCTCGATGAAGTGGTGAATGATGCGGGCCAGCTCGCCCGGTTCCTCCACGGGGAGCATGTGACGGGCCCCGGGGACCACGACGGCCTGGGCGCCCGGGGTCGCGGAGGCCAGACGTTCGGTCATCTCCGGGGTGGAACCGGGATCCAGTTCCCCGGTCACGGCCAGGGACGGGACTCCGATGCTGCCCAGTTCGGCGCCGATCTCTGCGTCGGCGGTGGCGAACACCTTGTAGGCGTGCAGGTAGGACTCCACGGAGTTGGCCAGCAAGGTGTTCCGGGTGTCAGCCACGGTGCCGGCGTCCACTCCGCTGTCTGCGGGGTACCAGCGGCCGATCGAGGCCTCCACGCTGCCGGGGAAGTCCGCCCGGGCTCCCTCGAGCCGCTGCTGCACCGAGGCGGCCTCCTCCGGGGTGCGCCGGCACACCGAACTGACGCTGGTCAGGGTGGCGACCAGTTCCGGCTGGTACCGGGCCAGGTGCTGGGCAATGAGGGCGCCCAGGGAGAATCCCACCAGGTGGGCTCGTCCGGGCAGGCGGGCGGCGATGTCCTCGGCCAGCTCGGTCAAGGTGGCCGGTCCGGTCAGGGGCGGCTGAGCGCCGTGGCCGGACAGATCCAGGGCCACGACGGGACGGTCGGTGAACCGGGCGATCTCGGCGCGGAGGGGAGCCCACATGGTGTGGTCCAGCCCCACGCCGTGGAGCAGGACGATCGGCAGGGGCTGGACCATGATCACTGCTCGGTGCTCAGCGGGGCCAGGCGCTGCTGCGGCCGTCCCTGGGCAGCTGCGGCCAGGGCGATGACGATCTCCCCGGGGTGCGGGGCGTCGGCCAGGCGCACCTCGATGCTCTGGTGGTGGGAGCGGATGGTGGCGTCTGTGATGTGCTTGAGCGGGATGTCGAAGACGACGCCGGCGGGCCCGCGCTTTTCCACCGCCGGCAGCAGCGTGGTTGCGGAGGCGGCCTTGCGGAAGTGGTCGCCGAACTTCAGGGTGTGGATCAGGGCCGAGCCGTGCTCGATCTCCCCGTCCAGGCCCACGATGGCGGCCTTGCCGAAGGCCTCCACCGGAGCACCCAGGGCTTCGACCACCCGGGCGGCCAGCAGCGCGCCGACCTCGGAGGCGGTGGCGTCGATGCCCGGGTTGAGGTCCTCGACGAAGCCCTGGCCGGCCCAGGGGTTGGCGATGATGGCGGCCACGACGGCCACGCGCGCGGCCGGTTCGACGGGACGGCCGCCTTCGGTGACGGTCTCTTCGACGAGGGTGATGATCTTGCGGGTGCTCATGCGGAGGCTCCTTCGAGGATGGCAGACGTGACGGCGGGGTCGGTGACCCGGTCCCCGATCCGGGGGTGCGGGCGGGGTCCGGTGGAGGCGGCGACGACGACGACGATCTCGTCGGCGCGGGGCCCGTCACTGACCCGGGTGGTGATGGTCTGGTAGTGACTGCGGGTGGCCGCGGCGGTCTTGTGCCACATGGGCACGACCAACGCCTGGCCCGCCTCGGCGCGGTCGTCGGCGAAGCAGATGATCGAGGAGCCCTCGAGGAACTCCCGCACGAGATTGCCGAAGTACGGGGTGTGGATCAGTGCCCCGGCGTGCTCGATCTCCCCGGCGGTGCCCACGATGGCGGCCTTGCCGAAGGCTTCGACCTGCTCGGCCCCACCCAGGCTCTCCAGCAGCCGGTCGGTCAGCACACGCGCCAGCGGCGGGGCCAGCTGCTCGGTGGCCGGGGAGAGGTCCGTCTCCGGGCCGGTTCCGACCCAGGGGTTAGACACCACCGCGGCGACGGTGGCGCGCACGACCGGCACGGCCGGGGCCTGACCGTTCTCCAGGAGGACCTCCTCCTGGTAGTGGACGATCTTGCGGATGCCGGCCTTCTCGAGGAGGCCGGGCGACACGGTCGTCATCGCGCACCCATCAGGTGCGGGGCGTGGGGGAAGTGCGTTATGACCTTCCCGGGGAACAGCTCCAGGCAACGCATGGCGTGGTCCTTTCGCGCCGGCGCGCAGCCGGCGGTGGTTGAAGCGATGGTCAGGAATTCAGGGGGCGGCCGGCCGTGCGGGAGTCGGTGAGGACTTCCCGGGCGGAGGCGTAGACGTGGTTGCGCATGGCGGCCTCAGCGCCGAAGTGGTCCTTGTCCCGGATCATCTCCAGCACGACCTGGTGCTCACTGGTGGAGGCCTTGATGCGCCCGGGGTGCTCGGCCGTGCGCAACACCAGGCGGTGATAGGCCAGTTGATTCATCAATCGGTCGTAGTGCTCGACCAGCTTGGAGTTGTCCGACCCGACGATGATCGTGCGGTGGAACTCGTGCACCAGCTCCGCGTACCGGACGGCGTCCTGATCGACGGTCGCCTGGTCGGACTCGGCGATGTTGCGCTCGAGCACCTCGAGTTCCGGGACGTTGCCACGACGGGCCAGCAGCCCGGCGGCCAGGCCTTCCAGGCCCTCCTTGAGCTGGAAGAGCTCGACGATCTCCCGACGGGTGGGCTCCCGGACGAAGGTGCCGACCTTGGGGCGGATCTCCACCAGCCCCTCGTGCTGGAGCTGCTTGAGGGTCTCCCGGATCGGAGTGCGACTGACCTCGAACTCCTGGGCCAGGAAAACCTCCGACAACGGCGCCCCCGGCGGGAACTGCCCGCTGAGCACCAACCGGCGGACCCGCTCCAAAAGCGGAGCTTCCGCGCCGTCATCGACCCCAACGACCCAATCAGTCATTTGTTGCATGCAACAGACGCTAGGCGGATGTGACCTACCCGTCAAGACTCAGTGGCAACTGCAACCGAAAATCGCGGATATACCGAGATTTCTGAGACTTTTAGTCAACCCATTGACCCGACCATGTGATGGGGGTTACGTTCTGTGCCATGCAACAGGAACTTGAAGCAACGCTCACGACCGTTTGGCAGGCCGCCTGGGACCGCGGGGAGGTCGAGGCACTGGAATCCGTTGTCACCCCTGACTACGTGCGGGTGAGCCGGTCCAGCGGGCACACCATGACGTTGGCCCAGCTGCAGGAGGAGATCCGCGCGATCCGGGCCGGCTTCCCGGACCTGGTGACCACCATTGACGCGGTGGTCGCTCAGGGGGACACCGCGGCGATCTTCTGGACCACCACCGGCACCCACACCGAGGCCTTCCTCGGGGTCCCGCCCACCGGTCGCCGGGTCCAGACCCGCGGCTCCAACCACGTGAGCCTGGTGGACGGGCGGATCACTCGGGAGGAGGTGACCTGGGACGGCTCGGAGCTGCTCCACAGCCTGGGTGTCCGTCACCTCAGCGACACCCCGCTGCAGCCGGAAGAGGTCGTGCTCGACGACCTCTCCGGGGAGCCGGACCCGCAGGTGATGAAGACCTTCAACCGGCAGTTCATCACCGGCGTCACCGTGGTCACGACCCAGGACAACGGCACCCCGAAGGGGCTGGCCGTGAACTCCTACGCCTCGGTGTCCCTGGAACCGCCCCTGGTGATGGTCTGCATCCAGAAGACCTCCTCCACCTACCCCGCGCTGTTCGCCGCCACTCACCTGGGGATCAACATCCTGGGCACCGAGCAGCGAGAGACCATCGCGACCTTCGCCTCCAAAGCCCCCGACAAGTTCGCCGAGGTCGACTGGCACCCCGGGCCCAGCGGCAGCCCGCTGATCGACCACTCCCCGGCGTCCCTGGAGGCCGAGATCCGTGAGCGCTTCCAGGCCAAGACCCACACCGTGTTCATCTGCCGCGTCCGCCACGCGGAAGTGAGCGAGGCCAGCCCCATCATCTACAAGGCCGGCCGCTTCTACGACAGCGACGACCTCACCCAGCTGTGACACCCGCCCGGAGAGCCGGCCGGTCCTCCTCGCGCCAGACATCGGAGAAACCCGTGGTCCAACAACTCGACCCACCCGTCTCGACCCGCCGCGCGGGAAACCGCCCGGCATCTTCCACGAAACCGGGGGCGGTGTTCGTGGTATCGATCGCCCTGATCGCCGCCTTCGTCCTGTGGGCCTCGGTGTCTCCGGAGTCGCTGAACTCCGTCATGACGGCGAGCATCGGCTGGGCGGCCGGCTCCGTGGGATGGAGCTACCTGGTCGTGACGCTGCTGTGCATCGGGCTGCTGGTGTACCTGGCCTTCAGCAGGTTCGGGGACATCCGCCTCGGTTCCAACTCCGCCCGTCCCGAGTTCAGCACCTGGGCGTGGCTGGCCATGATTCTCTCGGCGGTGATGGGCATCGGACTGATCAGCTACGGGGTCGCCGAACCCATCTCGCACTTCATGGCGCCCCCGCACGGGCTGGCCGAGCCTGAAACCATGGACGCCGCGGTACGCGCCATGCAGTACAGCTTCTTCGACTGGGGCCTCCACGCCTGGGCTGTCTTCGGGGTGTTCGGACTGGCCATCGGCTACTCCACCCACCGCAAGAACCGCCCCGGCCTGGTCTCACCCATGCTGCGCCCGGTCCTGGGCAAGCTTGTCGACGGATGGTTCGGCAAGGCCATCGATGTCTTCGCCATCATCGCCACCCTCTTCGGGACCACCACCTCCCTGGGCCTGGGAGCCTCCCAGATCGCCGAAGGCCTCAACCGGATCCTCGGGGTGCCCACGGGCCTGCCGATTCAGATCGTCATCATCGCCGTGATCACCGTGCTGTTCACCCTCTCCGCTCTGTCCGGGGTGAACAAGGGCATCAAGTACATCAGCGAGATCACCATGACGCTGTCAGTGATCCTGGCGCTCTACGTCTTCGTGGCCGGGCCCACCAACTTCATCTCCAACCTGTTCTTCCGCTCCATCGGGCAGTACACCAGCGAGTTCTTCACCACCAGCCTGATCACCCCCTCCACCCCCGAGGACCTGCAGTGGATGCAGTGGTGGACCTACTTCATGATGGCCTGGTGGCTCAGCTGGGGCGCCTTCGTCGGCGTCTTCCTCGCCAAGATCTCCAAGGGCCGCACCGTCCGCCAGTTCGTCGCCGGCGTCCTCGGGGTGCCCACCCTGGTGTTCTTCGGCTGGTTCACCATCTTCGGCGGTTCCGCGATCAAGATGGACATGGACGGGGCCGGCATCGGTGAGGCCACTACCGCCAACATCAACTCCGCGTTCTTCACCATGCTTGAACAGCTTCCCCTGGTCCAGGTCACCGCTGTGCTCACCGTGGTGCTGGTCGCCCTGTTCTTCATCTCCGGGGCCGACGCCAACACCTACGTGCTGAGCATGCTCTCCTCCAAGGGCACCCTGACCCCCACTAAGCCGGTGCTGACGCTGTGGGGCGTGCTCACCGGGGCGTGTGCCGTGCTGCTGCTGACCGTGGGCGGGCTCGCCGCGTTGCAACAAGCAGCGATGCTCTCCGCTCTGCCCTTCACGATCATCGTGGCCCTGCTGGGGGTTTCGCTGATCATCGAGACACGACGGGACCCGGAGTTCCAGACGCTGCGCCACGCGCGCGTCGGTGAGCTCCCCGGCGCGGACGGCGACCACTCCCGCTAGCACCGCGTCCGGAGGTGCGGTGCGGGACCGTCCCCGGGGCCGTCCCGCACCGCACCTCCGTCCATCCCAGCCACAGTTCATCAGAAGGAGAAGCAGGTCATGACAGTGGTCGAAGGCATCGTCGAGCACGGGGACGCCCGGGGACGGACCATCGGGTTCCCCACCGCCAACCTCGCCCTCCCCGGCTCCGGAATCGAGGACGGCGTGTGGACCGCCCAGGTCCGGATCGGCTCGGAGGAGTGGGCCGTCGCGGCCGTTTCCATCGGCCGACGCAGAACCTTCTACGGCACCGAAGGCCCGAGGTTGCTCGAAGCCCACCTCCTGGACTTCAACGGCGACCTCTACGGGCGCACCATGCGCGTCGAGCTGACCGCCAAGCTGCGCGGCCAACAAAGCTTCTCCTCCGTCCGAGCACTCATGGAGCAACTGCACCGCGACGTCGAAGCCACCCGGGCGTGGGCCGCCACCCAGTGCCCATGGCTCTTGAACACTCAAGGCTCCACTACCCGGGAAAGGGCGCGGGCATGACCCAGCAGGGGCTTCCGAAGTGGGCCGTCCAACGAGTAGCCGCGGTACTGAAAACCGAACGCGGAGCCGGGCGGCGCACAATGAACCCCGCGGACCTCGCGCGTCGCACCGGGCTCAGCAAGAGCTTGGCGCGGCGATGCCAGGCACACCTGACGACGACATCCCTTGCCACGATCGGGCAAGAAAAGCAGGAACTGCAGGCATCGACCGCACAGGTCTGACCGGACTTGCCGGATCGGTCCCAGTCATGCAGGCCCCAACGATCCGCCACTCCGGATGATCCACCACACCCAGCGGGCGGGCCCGGTGCTGTCGCCCGCCCGTCCGACGAACCCCCTGACGCAGCGCAGCGCCACCGGTGCCCGGTGGCCCGGCGC